>DATEHY010000053.1:0-10023 GCA_035279325.1 Gaiellaceae bacterium | reverse complement strand
GCAGTTCCTTCAAACCCGCGCGAAGAGCAAAGCTCTTCGCGCGGCTAAGATCAGGCTGTGCCTACCGCGCTCGTGACCGGTGGGGCCGGATTCCTCGGCTCCCACCTCTGCGACTACCTCCTCGAGCGTGGCCATCGCGTCATCTGCGTCGACAACCTCGTCAGCGGCTCGCTCGCGAACATCGAGCACATCCGCGACGCCGACGCGTTCCGCTTCGTCGACCACGACGTCGCGGAGCCGATCCACATCGACGAGCCGATCGACTTCGTCTACCACTTCGCGGCGCTCGCGAGCCCCGAGGATTACCTCCGGATGCCGCTCCACTCGCTCAAGGTCGGCTCCTACGGGACGCACAACGCGCTCGGGCTCTCGAAGGACAAGCGCGCCCGCTTCCTCCTCGCGTCGACGAGCGAGGTCTACGGCGACCCGCAGATCCACCCGCAGCCCGAGACGTACTGGGGCCACGTGAACCCGATCGGCCCGCGCGGCGTGTACGACGAGGCGAAGCGGTACGCCGAGGCGCTGGCGATGGCCTACCACGGGCAGCAGGGGGTCGACACCGCGATCGTGCGGATCTTCAACACGTACGGCCCGCGGATGCGGCCGAACGACGGGCGCGCGGTCTCGAACTTCATCCGGCAGGCGCTGGCCGAGGAGCCGATCACGGTGTTCGGCGACGGCTCGCAGACGCGGAGCTTCTGCTTCGTGGACGACCTGATCCGGGGCATCGTCCTCCTCGCCGAGAGCGGCGAGCATCTCCCCGTCAACATCGGCAACCCCGACGAGCGAACACTGCTCGAGCTCGCGGAGATCGTGCGGCGGATCACGGGCTCGTCGAGCGAGATCGTCTTCGAGGCGCTGCGGGTCGACGACCCGATGCAGCGCAAGCCAGACATCACGCGGGCGCAGCAGCTGCTTGGCTGGGAGCCAGAGATCACGCTCGAGGAAGGGCTCTCCCGGCTCCTGCGCGAGCAGGGCCGCGAGCCGATTCGCGTCTGAGCGTCGAGCCGCTTCTCGTCCGCGCGTTGCGGCGCGAGCCCACCGAGCGGACCCCGGTCTGGTTCATGCGGCAGGCCGGGCGCTCGCTGCCCGAGTACCGCGCCCTGCGCGAGCGTCACCGCTTCTTCGAGATCGCGGGCACGCCGGAGCTGTGCGCCGAGGTGACGCTGCAGCCCGTGCGGCGGCACGGCGTCGACGCGGCCGTCCTCTTCGCGGACATCATGTCGCCCGTCCTCGGCCTGGGCGTCGACGTCGAGCTCGTCGAAGGCGTCGGGCCGGTCGTGGAGGAGCGCGTCGACTCGGCCGCCGCCGTCGACCGGCTACGCGTCGGAGAGCCGGCCGAGTGGGCGGCGCCGATCCTCGAGGCCGTACGGCTCGTGCGCGGCGAGCTCGAGCCCGAGCGCGCACTCGTCGGGTTCTGCGGCGGCCCGTTCACCGTCGCGGGCTACCTCGTCGAGGGCCGGCCGAGCCGCGACTTCGTGCGTACGAAGTCGCTCATGTATCGCGCGCCGGAGACGTGGCACGCGCTGATGGAGCGGCTGACGGACCAGTTCGCCCCGTACGTCGCCGCGACGGCGGCCGCGGGCGCCGACGCGATCCAGCTGTTCGACTCCTGGGTCGGCGCTCTGTCGGTGGCCGACTACCGGGAGTTCGTCGCGCCGTACTCGGCCCGCGTGCTCGAGGCCGCCGGCGTGCCGACGATCCACTTCGGGACGGGCACCACGCCGCAGCTGCTCGCCGAGATGGCCGCAGCCGGCGGCACGGCGGTCGGCGTCGACTGGCGCGTCCCGCTCGACGACGCCTGGGCGGTCGTCGGCGAGGAAGGAGCGGTGCAGGGGAATCTCGAGCCGGCCGTGCTCCTCGGGCCCTGGGAGCGGGTGGAGTATGCGGCGTACGACGTGCTGCGTCGCGCCGGCGGCCGGCCCGGACACGTCTTCAACCTCGGGCACGGCGTCCTCCCTCAGACGGATCCGGATGTGCTCACGCGACTCGTCGAGCTCGTCCACAGTTACGGTCATTCGACATGAAGAGCGCGGTCGTGCTCATGGCGTACGGGTCGCCCGAGCGGCTGTCGGACGTCCCCGCGTACTACGCGGACATCCGCGGTGGCCGGCCGACCGCGCCCGAGCATCTCGCCGACCTCGTCGAGCGCTACCGGCGGCTCGGCATCGAGGACTCGTCGCCGCTCAACGCGATCACCGAGCAGACGCGCGCGGCGCTCGAGGCCGAGCTCGGGCTGCCGGTCTTCACCGGGATGAAGCACTGGACGCCCCGGATCGCGGACGCGACGGAGTCGGCGATCGCCTCGGGGGCCGGGCAGATCGTCGGCCTCGTCCTCGCGCCGCACTTCTCCGCGCTCTCGACCGCGGGCTACCGGGAGCAGCTCGAGCGCGCGCTCGCGCGGCGCGCGGAGCTGCATTTCGTCGAGAGCTGGCACGACGAGCCCGGCTTCGTGAAGCTGCTCGCCGATCGCGTTCGAGGCATCGACGCGCATGTCGTCTTCACCGCGCACTCGCTGCCCGCCCGGATCCTCGCGGCGGGCGATCCGTATCGCGACCAGCTGCTCGACACGTCGCGGCTCGTCGCCGAGGCCGCCGGGCTGGGATCATGGAGCTTCTCGTACCAGAGCGAGTCTCCGACCGGCGAGCCGTGGCTCGGGCCGGACATCCTCGATCACCTCGAGTCGCTGCAGCGGCAGGGCGTCGAGCACGTTCTCGTCTGCCCGGTCGGCTTCGTCTCGGATCACCTCGAGATCCGCTGGGACCTCGACGTCGAGGCGCGGGAAAGGGCGGCCGAGCTCGGGCTCCGGCTCGAGCGGATCGAGATGCCGAACGCCGATCCGGCCTTCGTGCGCACGCTCGCCGGGATCGTGAGACGTTCCCTGCCGGTACCGTCACCCGCGTGAGCTCACGCACCTGTCCCGACTGGCCCCAGCTGATGGAGATCGCGCCGGAGCTCCAGTTCAAGCACTACACGGTCGCAGAGGCGAAGCTGCCGGCGGACGCGCTCATGCACATCCCCGAGATCCCGCTCTCCGACGTGGCCATCTGCTGCGACCTCGAGCGGCACGTGTTCTGGGCCGAGCACACGGAGCCCAGCGTCGCCGAGGCCCTCCGCTCGAGCCACTGGTTCGACGTGCGCGGCTGGGTCGCCGCGGGCCGGCCCGGTGCGCTCTGACGACCGGTACCACGTACCGCACGTCTTTGTAACGCCCAGTGTCGGCTTGAGTTGGCCGAACGCGAGCCGGCTCGTGACGGTCTCGTGACGGTACGTGGTACGGGTCGCTCGGTCAGGCGACCGGCGTGAGGAGCGGGGCGCCATGGAGGAAGGCGAGGACGTTGTCGACGAGGACGCGCGTCATCGCAGCGCGCGTCTCGACCGTGGCGCTCGCAATGTGCGGCGTGAGGACGACGTTCGGGAGGTCGCGCAGGCCCTCCGGTACGCGCGGCTCGTCCGCGAACACGTCGAGCCCGGCCGAGATCCGCCCTGAGACGAGCTCGCCGACGAGCGCCTCTTCGTCGACGATCGCGCCGCGCGCAGTATTGATCAGCGTCGCGCCGTCGCGGAGGAGGGTCAGGCGCTCGCGCGACAGCAGGCCCTCGGTCTCCGGCGTCAGCGGAAGGTGGAGCGAGACGATGTCGGCCGCGCCGAGCAGCTCGTCGAGTGGAAGCCCGTCGCTGCGGCGGTGGTGGACGACGCGCAACTCGAACGCCTCCGCCCGCCTCGCGACCTGCCGGCCGATCCGGCCGAAACCGACGAGGCCGAGCGTCGCGCCCGCCAGGTCGCGGCCGAGGCGCTCTGGAAGCGACCAGCCGGTGCGCCAGCGGCCGTCCCGGACGAAGCGGTCGGACGGAAGAAGCTGTCGCCGGCACGCGAGCATCAGCGCCAGCGTGAGCTCGGCCACCGCGGCGTCCAAGACCCCCGGCGTGTTCGTCACGGCGACCTCGCGCTCGCGACAGGCGGCGAGGTCGACGTTGTCGTAGCCGACGCCGTAGTTCGCGACGAGGCGCAGATCGGGCAGGAGGTCGAGCTCGCCGGGCCCGAGCGTGACCACGGCCTCGAGCAGCACCTCGACGCCCGGGAGCGGCTCAGCGGGCGGCCACGCCTCGAGCACCGTCACGTCCGGAAGCTCGTCCCACGCCGGCCCCGGGAACCGTTGCGTCGCCGCGATGGTCACGATCGGAGTATCTCCGCGAGCGGCCGGGTGTTCAGGACGTCGGCGGCGGTAGCCCAGCCGCGGCGCGCCGTCGTGACCGCGAGCCGCATGTTGCCGAGCCCCCGCACCGAGTGGGCGTCGGTCGAGCAGACGACGGGGACGCCCGCCTCCGCCGCGAGCCGCACTTCCTCGTCGCGGAGGTCGAGCCGGTCGGGAAGGCCGTTCGTCTCGAGCGCGACGCCTGTCTCGAGCGCGACCTCGATCGTCCGCTCGAGGTCGAGCGCGTTCGGTGCGCGGTGGTTGAGGATCCGTCCTCGCGGATGGCTGAGGCAGCGCACGGCGGGATGCCGCATCGCCTCCGTCACGCGCGCGGTGAGCTCCTCCCGCGGCAGGCGCTGGCCGGCGTGCAGCGAGAGCTGCACCCAATCGAGCTCCGCGAGGACGTCGTCGGGCAGGTCGAGCCGGCCGTCGGCGCGGATGTCGCATTCGGTGCCGCGCAGGACCCGGAAGGGCGCCAGCTCGTCGTTCGCGGCTGCGATCTCCTCCGCCTGGCGGCGCAGCGCGTCGGCGTCGAGCCCCGGCACCACGCGCACGTTCGGCGTGTGGTCGCAGATGGCCAGGTACTCGTAGCCGCGGTCGCGTGCCGCCGTCGCCATCTCGAGCACCGAGGCCTTTCCGTCCGACCACGTCGTGTGGCAGTGGAGGTCGCCGCGGATGTCCGCCTCTTCGACGAGCGGTGGCGGCTCGCCCCGGAACGGGGACTCCCGCAGCTCGGGCGGGAGCCACGGCAGGTCGAGCCGCTCGTACACCTTCTCCTCGGTCGCCGCTGGCGGGAGCGGCTCGAGCGAGGCGACGTACGCCTCCGAGCCGGTCGCGCGCAGGAGCTCCGTGCCGAAGCCGTCGCTCGAAGCGGCGACGAGCTCGACCGGGATACCTTCGACCGTGACGCCGATCACGTGGCGCTCGTCGCGCTCGAGCACTGCGACCACCTCGGGCTGCGCCGCGAACCCTGCGAGCGCGTCCGGCCTCGACGACACGAGCACGACGCAATGGACGAGCTCGGAGCCGCGCCGCAACTCTCCGGCGGGAACGGCACCGAGCGGCGCGGCGATCGCGTCGGCGAGCGCGAGGGCTCGGTTGCGGGTCAGCCCGCGCCGCGCAGGCTGCGGCTCGCGCGACAGCGCGGCAAGAATCTTGGCCTCGGTGGCGGGGCCGATGCCGGGTGCGTCGCGCAGCCGTCCGGTCTCCGCTGCGGCGCGAAGCTCGTCGGCGGAGCGGATCCCGAGAGCACGGCCGAGCGTGACGAGGCGCTGAGGCCCGAGCCCGAGGTAGCGGCCGAGCGCGACGAGCTCGGGCTCGACCTCCCGCTCGAGCTCCTCGAGCTCCGCGATCCGCCCCGTCTCGACGAGCTCGCGCAGCCGTCGCTCGATGCCCGGCCCGATGCCGCGCAGCTCGCGGGCGCGGCCGGAGCGGACGAGCTGCTCCACGGGAGCCGGCGTCGCGCGGACGAGGTCGGCGGCGCGACGGTACGCGCGGACGCTCCAGTGTGCGGCGCCGGCGAGGTCGAGCAGCGCGGCGTAGGCGTCGAGGGTGCGGGCGATCTCGGCGTTGTCCACGGGGCTAGTGTCTCCCCATGATCACGGTCGTGATCCCGTTCGCCGGCGCGGAGGGAAAGACGCGCCTCCATTCCTCGACCCGGATCCGCCGTTCGCTTGCGCACGCGATGTTCCGCGACGTGCTGGCCGCCTGCGTCCTCGTGGGACGGACCCGGGTCGTGACGCCCGACGAGGAGGCTGCGGCCGCGGCTCGCGACGCCGAGGCGGAGGCCGTGGACGATCCGGGTGGCGGCCAGGGGGCGGCGGTGCGGGCCGGCCTCGAAGGAGTCGAGCGGGGCGGCATCCTCGTCGTCAACGCGGACGTGCCCTGCGTCGTGCCGGACGACCTCCGGTCGCTGCTAGCCGCGACGCCGGCCGGCTGCTTCGCGCTCGTCGAGGCGCTCGACGGGACGACGAACGCGCTCAGCCTTCCGTCGGCCGAGTCGTTCGCGCCGCTCTACGGCCCGAGCAGCTCCGACCGCTTTCGCGCCCACGCCGACTCGCTGGGCGTCGAGGCGGTGTCGGCCGCGATCCCGAACCTCGCCGACGATGTGGACACGATGGACGACCTGACGCGAGTCCAGCTCCGCGCCGGCCCTCGCACGCAGGCGTGCCTCTCGGAGCTCGAGAGGATCCCAAATTGAACGTCGTCGTCCTTTCCGGGGGAGTCGGCGGCGCGCGGTTCGTGCGCGGCGTCGTGGACGTCGTGGGCGCTGCGGCCACGACCGTGATCGGCAACGTCGGCGACGACGTCGAGGTCCTTGGGCTCCACGTCTCGCCCGATCTCGACTCGATCCTGTACGCGCTGGCCGGCCTGGCCGACGAGCGGCGGGGCTGGGGGCGGAGCGACGAGACCTGGCGCGCGCTCGAGACCGTCGGCTCGCTCGGCGCCGAGGACTGGTTCGCGCTCGGTGACCGCGACCTCGGGCTCCATCTCGTGCGGACCCAGGCGCTGCGGGACGGCGAGCCGCTCTCCGCCGTGACCGCACGGCTGGCCGAGGCGCTCGGCGTCGAGACGCTCCTGCTGCCGGCGACCGACGACCGGCTGCGGACGTGGCTCGACACGCCGGCCGGCTCGTTCCCCTTCCAGGAGTGGTTCGTCGGCCGCGGCCACCGAGACGAGGTCGACGCGGTCCGCTTCGAGGGCGAAGAGGCGGCGCATCCGGCCCCGGGCGTGCTCGAGGCGGTGGCCGCCGCCGATCTGATCCTGCTCGCCCCGAGCAACCCCTACGTCTCGGTCGGGCCGATCCTCGCCGTTCGGGATCTCCGCGAGGCGCTCGCCGGGCGGCGTGTGCCGTGCGTGGCCGTCAGCCCGCTCATCGGCGGCCGGGCGGTGAAGGGGCCGGCCGACCGCATGCTGCAGCGGCTCGCGGGCGGCACTTCACCCCGGCATGTAACAAGTTGTTACAAGGGTCTGGTCGACGCGCTCGTGGTCGACGAGGCCGATGGCGACGACCTCGAAGGGCTCGGAGACGTCCGGCCGATCGTGACCCGGACGCTGATGTCGGACGCCGACGCGCGCCGCCGCCTCGCCGAAGCAGCCCTCGGAGCGGTCCCGGCTTGACCACCCCAGAAAACGCTGCGCATTTCCCGGGGGCCCCGGCTTGAAGGTCGCGATCGTCGGCGGCACGGGTGACTTCGGCCTCGCTCTCGCGGCCCGGCTCGTCGAGGCCGGCGACGAGGTCGTGGTCGGCTCGCGCGACGCGGCGCGCGCGCAGGAGAAGGCGGACGAGGTGCGGGCGGCCGGCGGTGCGGCCAACGAGGATGCGGTGCGCGGCGCCGAGCTCGTGGTCCTGGCGACGCAGGCCGGCGCGTTCCTGGCCACGGCCGGATCCCTCGCAGAGGCGATCGGCCGGACGCCGGTGCTCAGCGTCGCGAGCAATCTGCGCTCGACCGAGAGCCGGTCGCTCGCCGAGCGGGCACAGGACCTCCTGCGGGCGCCGGTCGTCGCCGGCCTCCATTCGCTGGCTGCCGGCAAGCTCGCGCAGGGCCGTCCCGACGAGGACGCGCTCGTCTGCGGCGACGACGAGGAGGCGAAGGCGCTCGCCCTCGAGCTCGCTGCGAAGGTGGTGGCCGGCCGCGCGCTCGACGCCGGGCCGCTGGCGAGGGCGCGCGGCCTGGAAGGGCTGACCGCGGTGATCGTCAGCCTCAACAAGCGCTACAAGGGGCACGCCGGCATTCGCATCACCGGCCTTCCGTGACCGGCGTCGTCCAGATCGAGGATCCGGCCGAGCGCTCCCGCATCGCGGAGGCCGTGCTCCGCGACCTGCCCGCCTGGTTCGGGATCGAGGAGGCGACTCGCGAGTACATCGAGCAGGCAGCCACGCTGCCGTTCTTCGCCGCCGCGCCGGACCGGGGCTTCCTCTGCGTCAAGCAGCACACGCCGGCGTCGGCCGAGATCCACGTCGTGGGCGTCCGGCCCGCGCACCACCGCCGGGGCCTCGGCCGGGCGCTCGTCGAGGCGGCCGAGTCGTGGTGCCGGGCGCGCGGCATCCGCTTCCTCCAGGTGAAGACGCTCGGCCCCTCGCGGCCGGACGAGGGCTATGCCGCGACGCGCGCGTTCTTCGAGGCCCTCGGCTTCGTCGCGCTCGAAGAGCTGCACGGGCTCTGGGACGAGCAGAACCCGGCCCTGATCCTCGTCAAGGACGTGCGGCCCGGCTTCACGGTGGCACCCGTCGAGGGGCTGCCCGAGCTGCGCGAGGGAGACGACCTCGCCGCCCTCGTCGCCGAGCGGACGAGCCTCGAGGACGGCGACGTGGTCGTCATCGCCCAGAAGGCCGTCTCGAAGATCGAGGGGCGCGTGGTCGCGCTCGCGGACGTCGAGCCGTCGGAGCAGGCGCGGGAGCTCGCTGCCGGCCAGGCCGATCCGCGCCGGATCCAGGTCATCCTCGACGAGGCGGTCGAGCTCGTCCGCGTACGCCCGCCGCTGCTCATCGCGCGCACGCGGCACGGTTTCGTCTGCGGCTCGGCCGGCGTCGACGCCTCGAACGCGCCGGAGCCCGATACCGTCGTGCTCCTGCCGGTCGACTCCGATGCGTCCGCTGCGCGCCTGCGGGAGGAGCTGCGCGTCCGGACCGGCGCCGACGTGGGCGTGATCGTGACCGACTCCTTCGGCCGGCCCTGGCGCGCCGCGACGACGGACGTCGCGATCGGCGCCGCCGGCGTGACCGTTGTCCGCGACCTCATGGGCGAGCGCGATCCGGCGGGCTACGAGCTCCACGCGACCCGGATCGCGATCGCGGACGAGATCGCCGGCGCCGCGCAGCTCGTCTTCGGCAAGCTCGACCGGGTCCCCGTCGCCGTCGTCCGCGGGCTCGACGCATGCGGTGACGAACGTGCCGCCGACCTCGTCATCCCACCTGAGACGGACCTGTTCCGTTAGAACACGCGCGTGGCCGAGGCAATCGAAGAGGCGAACGCCCTCCTGCGGGAGCGGGGCTACGCGGAGCGCGACCTTGCGGTGCACACCGGCCCGCGCGGCAAGGCGTTGCTCAAAGGGAACAAGATCCTCAGCCCGCTCAGCGACGATGCGGAGGTCGTGCTGCAGGTCGTCCGCGACCTCGTGCCCACCGACGCGGAGCTCGGCGGCAAGATCCTGCGTCCCGCCGAGCTGCGGGCCAAGCTCTGAGCGTGGACGAGGAGGCCGAGCTCCGGCGCGGGGATCTCGCCTCCGAGCCGCTCGAACAGTTCCGCCGCTGGTTCGCCGCCGCGGGCGCCGTGATCGAGCTGCCGGAGGCGATGGCTCTCGCCACGGCGAGCGCGAGCGCCGCTCCGTCGATGCGGATGGTCCTGCTCAAGGGGTACGACGAGCGCGGGCTCGTCTTCTACTCGCACTACACGTCCCGGAAGGGGCGGGAGCTGGAGGCGAACCCGCAGGCGGCGCTGCTCTTCCACTGGTCGCCGCTCGGCCGGCAGGTGCGGGTGGAGGGGAGGGTCGAGCGCGTCGCGAGCGCCGAGTCGGATGCGTACTTCGCGACGCGGCCGCGGGACGCTCAACTGGGGGCGCACGCCTCGCGTCAGAGCGAGCCGCTCGCGTCGCGCGACGACCTCGACGAGCGGCTCGCCGAGGTCGACTTCGACGGCCCGGTGCCGCGCCCGGCGACGTGGGGCGGATTCCTGCTCGTGCCGGCGGCGTGGGAGTTCTGGCAGCACCGCACCAGCCGGCTCCACGACCGCTTCCGCTACGAGCGCGACCCGTCGGGCGGCTGGCGGATCGAGCGCCTCTTCCCGTGACTCTTACGCCCGAGAGTCATTCCGTTGGGAATGAACCTG
>DATEHY010000052.1:0-4742 GCA_035279325.1 Gaiellaceae bacterium | reverse complement strand
GTCGAGTTCGACGACCGGTTCCTGTCGGTCGACGAGCTCTCCGACCTGCTCGCCGCGACCGACGTCTTCGTGACGCCGTACGTAAACCGGGAGCAAATCGCCTCAGGCGCCCTCACGTTCGCGCTCGCGGCCGGCTGTGCGGTCGTCTCCACTCCCTACTGGTACGCAGAGGACATGCTCGCCTCGGCGGCCGGGGAACTCGTGCCCTTCCGCGACCCGGAAGCTCTCGCCGACGCCGTCTGCAAATACGTCGAGAGGCCGGACCTGCTGAGGGCGGCGCGCACAGAATCGCAGCGGATCGGCTCGACGCTCGCCTGGCCGGCCGTGGCAGAGGCGACCGCTCGCGTCTTGCATGAAGCCTGCGAGCTCGCGCCGCGGCGACGCCCCGCCGGCGTCGGCGATCTGCACCTGCCGAGTTTGCGTACCGACCATCTGCTCACACTCGTCGACGACGTGGGCATCGTGCAGCACGCGCACGGAATCATCCCCAACCGCAGCAGTGGATACTGCGTCGACGACGTCGCCCGGCTGGCGGTCGTCTCACTCGCACTCGCAGAGCGTGTCGACGAGCAGATCTGGACGTCGAATCTCTACCGCGCACTCGCGTTCCTCCAAGCGGCCGCGGACGAAGACGGCGGAATGCGCAACTTCATGGGTTACGACCGTCGCTGGCTCGACGAGCCGCACGTCGGTGACCACGTGGGACGCTCGATATGGGCGCTCGGGGACATCCTCGCCACTGCCTGGATCCCCGCAGTCGTCCGGCCGGCGCAGGACCTCCTCGACCGGCTCGTGGTCACGCTCGAAGCCGACGTTTCCCTGCGCACGGCGGCCTATACCGTGCTCGGTCTCTCCCGCCTCGATGCCGACCGGCTGGAGCCCGCCGCGCATCGGCGGCTCGAGCTGCTCGTCGAGCAACTCGCCGAAGCCTACGAGGGCACATGCTCGGGGGAGTGGTGCTGGTTCGAGGACGAGCTCACCTACGACAACGCGCGGCTGTCGCAGGCCCTCCTCACTGGCGCGTACGCACTCGGCCGGACGGAGCTCGCCGAGGCCGGACTCGAATCGCTGCGCTGGCTAGGCGACGAGTGCGGGCTCGGGCAGAACGTGCTCCGGCTTCCGGGCCACCGCGGTCGCCGCCGAGGCGAACCGGCACCGGGCGCCGGCGACGAGCAGCCGCTCGACGCCGCCGCGCTCGTCGAAGCCGAGCTGAGCGCCTTTGCCCTCACTCACGACGCCGAGCACGGCGTCCGGGCGATCCGAACGTTCGAGTGGTTCCTCGGCCGCAATCGCCTGCAGAAGCCGCTCTACGACTTCGCGACAGGCGGCTGCAGCGACGGACTCGGCGACGATGGGTTGAACGACAACGAGGGGGCCGAGTCGACACTCGCCTTTCACCACGCAGCGCTGCTCCTCGACGCCGCCGGCGTCCGAGCAGCCGGCCGCGAGCCTGCGCTCGAAACGGCCGTGGCATGAGCGCTCTCGAGCTCTTCGAGCGACACCCGGACAACCCGATCCTGAGCGCCGGCGACTGGCCCTATCCGGTGAACGCCGTCTTCAACCCGGCGGCTGCCACCTGCGACGGCAGGACCGTGTTGCTGGCGCGCGTCGAGGATCGACGAGGGATCTCGCATCTCACGGTCGCCCGCTCGGCAAACGGCGTCGACGGATGGACCATCGCACCCGAGCCCCTGCTCGCCCCGGCCGACGGGATCGACAGCGAGCAATGGGGATTCGAGGACGCCCGGGTCGTGTGGCTCGAGGAGCTCGGGCACTGGGCGATCACGTGCACGGCCTACGGTCCCGCAGGCCCGGCCGTCTTTCTGGCCATGACGGAGGACTTCGACAGCGTCGATCGCCGCGGCATGGTCAGGCATCCGGAGGACAAGAACGCCGCGCTCCTGCCGCACCGGATCGATGGCCGCTGGGTGCTGCTCCACCGCCCCAAGACCGAATTCGGCGGCGGGCACGGGGAGATCGTGCTTTCACGCTCGGACGACCTCCTCAGCTGGAGCGCCCCCGAACAAGTCCTCCAACCTCGCGCCGGCGCCTGGTGGGACTCGCTGCGGATCGGCATCGGTCCGCCACCCCTGCGCACCGAGCACGGTTGGCTGCTCCTGTACCACGGTGTCAAGGACACCGTCGCCGGGGAGATCTATCGAGTGGGTCTCGCGCTGCTCGACCTCGACGAGCCGACCCGCGTCCTGCGCCGCCTCCCAACCTGGGTCCTCGCCCCACTAGCGGACTACGAGCGAACGGGTGACGTTCCCAACGTCATCTTTCCCTGCGGCCTCCTCCACGACTCCGAGAGCGACGAGATCCGCCTCTACTACGGTGGCGCGGACAGCTCCATCTGCCTCGCCACCGCACGACTGCGAGACCTGCTCGAAGCCGTCCTCGCCGCACCGAGCGAGACGTAGACGACCACAAAGGGCTGACCCCACAAAGAAGTCCGTTCGCCTGGAGCTCCTCGCCTCGCGCGCGATGCGCGTTGGTGGCTTGCGGGCTCGGGCCGGAACCTTTATGCAGGGCCAGTCACCGACAGTCTACTCCTTTCCTCCTTTCCCGCTCGATCTGAGCGGGGCCGCGAGTCAGTCGGTCATATCGGACATCGTGTGCTCATCTCGCGAGTGCTCCCGATACCGGTGATAAAGGCGCGGCAGCTGTACGTCCGGGTCGCGAAGGAACTCGTCCCGGCCGATGTCGATCCATACGTCACCGTCTCCGGGGGTGCAGCGCTCGGCGCCGGCGAACGCTGCGATGGCGGCGACCGCTGGTTTCGGTGAGCCGTCGGCTCGCCAGAGCCCGAAGGTGCGCTCGTGGAGAGCGAGATCGAAGGGCGGGTGCTCCAAAAGCGACGGGGCGTAGTCGGAGTAGCACCAGAGCAATGCGCCCACACAGCCGGCGCGACGAAGGGCCTTCAGAGCCGCGGTGGTGTACGCGGCCGCCACTTCTTCTTCGACCAGAGACGTCGGACGGCGAGCGCCGGCGTTTTGCTCGACCGGATCGCCGCGGCGGTAAGTGGGGAGACCGAACTCGCTGAACAGGACGTCGCGACCTTCCCCGAGCCAGTACGTCATACGGGCCAGGAACGGGAGCAGTTCATCGTCGGTTGGGCCGTGCGCCCAGCGAGCGTAAATCGGGTAGCCATGCATCGAGAGGAGATCGCATACCTTGGACGCTTCGAGCGGCCCAAGCCGGCGGTCCTCTTCGAGGTCTTCCATGTGCAACCCGACCGTGATGCGCGCCGTATCGTCGGCGCCGCGGATCGCCGCGCTGAGGTGTGCGAGCCAGGCCCGTGCGGCCGTCCGGGTTGGAGGGCGCACGCAATTGGAGTTCTCGTTGCCGAGGTCCCACGCCCAGACCGCCTCATGTCCGGCGAGGGCGGCTGCCGCCTCTGCGGCGAGAAGAGCCTGGGCATCTCCGACCGCCGGGTCGGTGTACCAGTTGCGGAGCCCGGCATGGACGACCCTCCCGCCCGAGACGACCCGGAAGCGACGGTCACCGTCCGGGCCCCCGAGCGCCCAGGCCGGAATCCAATTCACTCCGCTCATGTGGCCGGTGAAGAGGGTTGGGATGAGCGCGAGCCCGAGCCCTGCGGCGAGATCGGCGACCTCGACGAGCCGCTCGAGCATCCACTGGTCGACCTGGTCTGGAGCCGGCTGGAAGTCTTCCCAGGTGAGAAACACCCTCACGGAGTCGAGACCGCAGGCGGCGATCCGCGCAAAGTCGGCTTCAACCTCTGCCAGATCGAAGTTCGACCACCAGCTCATCGCGGTACGCGCCGGCCAGTAGTTGACGCCGACCCGAAACAGCTCTGCCTGCGTCGGGCTCAGCGGCCGCCCTCTTTGTCGGTCCGCGCGTCGCGGTGGAGCTCGACGACGCGCTGGTAGAGAGCGAGGTAGTCGTCCACCATCCGCTCGACGTCGAAGCGTCCTTCCACCGATGCCCGCACGCCTGCCCGGTCGAGGGCACTCGAAGCCGAGACAGCGGCAACGGCCTCCTCCGGGGTATCGACGAGGAAGCCGTTCTCGCCGTGACGGACGATCTCTGCCATCGAGCCGCGTCGCCTCGCGATAACGGGCGTGCCACAAGCCATCGCCTCGACGACGGTAAAGCCGAATGGCTCGTCGAAGTTGACGAGGTGCAACAGCGCCCGCGCGCCGCCGAGCAGGCTCACGCGACGGTCGTGTCCGACTGCGCCGATATAGCTCACCCGCTCCCCGTCGAGGCGCGGCTCCACAAGCTGCTCGAAATAGCCGCGGTCCTGGATGATCCCGGCGATCGTGAGCGGCAGGCCGGCGCGCTCGGCGACGTCGATCGCCTCCACCGTCCCCTTGTCGGAGTGAATCCGCCCGAAGAACAGGAGGTAGTCGCCCGGCGTCCGCTGGAGCTCGAATTCGTTCAGGTCGATTCCGTGGTGGATCGTGGCGACGTAGTGAAGATGGTCGTGCCGGTCCGCATCGCTGATCGCGACGTAATAGCCGTGCCCGTCGTACTTCTCGAAGACGGGAACGATCTGCTCCGACGAGAACCCGTGAATCGTCGTGACGACCGGCGTGTCGACAAGGCCGCTGTACGTCAGCGGCAGGAAGTCGAAACTGTTGTGGATCACGTCGAACTCGCTCGCGTGTTCAAAGACCGCAGAGATGTGCAGCGCCTCCCAGACCTTCGCATCCAATGCCGGATCCTCGGAATAGCCGGTGGGCGCCGTGCCGACGAGATGGGCAGTCGTGACGGAG
>DATEHY010000051.1:0-10547 GCA_035279325.1 Gaiellaceae bacterium | reverse complement strand
GTGCAAGCTTCGCTTCCGGGCGGACCAGCTCGAGCTCGCGAGCTGCGGCCGCAAGCCGAGCAAGCGCCCGGGTGAGACGCCCGACTGCGACCTGACCGAGCCGCGCCAGTTCAACCTCATGTTCCAGACGCGGGTCGGCGCGGTCGAGGAGACGGGCACGGACGTCTACCTGCGCCCCGAGACGGCGCAGGGCATCTTCATCAACTTCAAGAACGTCGCGCAGCTCGCGCGGCGCAAGCCGCCGTTCGGCATCGCGCAGACCGGCAAGTCGTTCCGGAACGAGATCACGCCCGGAAACTTCCTCTTCCGCGTGCGCGAGTTCGAGCAGATGGAGATGGAGTACTTCGTGCCGCCGGCCGAGGCGCAGCAGTGGTACGAGTACTGGATCGCGCAGCGGCGACAGTGGTACCTCGATCTCGGTCTGCGGGAGTCGATGCTCCGCGTGCGCGAGCACTCCGCGCAGGAGCGGTCGCACTACTCGAGCGGGACGAGCGACATCGAGTACCTCTACCCGATCGGCTGGCAGGAGCTCGAAGGCGTTGCGAACCGGGGCGCGTTCGACCTCACGCAGCACACCGAGCACTCGGGCACGAAGCTCGAATGGATCGATCCCGACGGCAACCGCTTCACGCCGCACGTCATCGAGCCCGCCGTGAGCATCGAGCGCATCTTCGTCGCGCTTCTCTGCGACGCCTACCACGAGGAGGTCGTCGGCGACCGCGAGCGGGTCGTCCTCCGCCTGCACCCGCAGGTCGCGCCCGTGAAGGCGGCGATTCTCCCACTCGTGCCGCGCGACGAGGGCATGGCGACGCGGGCGCGCGCACTGTACGAGGAGCTCCGCCGCCACCATGTCGTCGAGCACGACGACAGCGGCCAGATCGGCAGGCGTTACCGCCGCCAGGACGAAATAGGAACGCCATGGGCCTTCACCGTCGACGACCAGACGCTCGAGGACGAGACCGTGACCGTCCGGGACCGGGACTCGCTCGCACAAGAGCGGCTCCCGCTCAGCGGAGTGCGCGAATGGCTGGACAACGCGCTGCAGCAGGACTGGTCCTCGCCGCAGTCGCTGTAACGGCGGCCGGCTGCCTCGGCGCCGGGACGAAGACCGTCACGGTGACGCATACGCAGACCGTCACCTCCACCAGGACGGTGACGACGACGGGATCCCTGGCCTCCGCCAAGCCCTGCATGGGCACACAGCTCGCGGCGACGCTCACGCTCGTCCCGAACAGCGCCGGAGCCGGCCAGATCGCGTACGACCTGACGGTGAAGAACAGGTCTGCGAGCCCGTGCTCCGTGCACGGCATCCCCGGGGGAACCTTGCTCGGGGCGACTGGGTCGGCGCTGCCGACGAACGTCAAGTCGGCGGGAGGCGGCGGCCGCCGCCTCGTGCTTCCACCGAATGCTTCCGCGACGGCCCAGGCCCGGTTCTCGCCGGACGTAGCCGGCGACGGAGACTCGCAGTCGGGCGCGTGCCAGCCCGTGGCGCACACATTCCAGCTGAACGCCGAGGGCGGCGGCGTCACGGAGGCCGCGATCAAGCCGCCCACCAGCGTCTGCCAGCGCGGCACGCTGAACTTCGTGGCCTTCGTCTACGCGGGCTGATCCGGCCTCAGGCGCTCAGCGTCCGCAACCGGAAACCGCCGTGGTACTCGTACGAGGCGGCGATCACCCGTAGCGCATCCCGTCGAGCACGCTCCGAGCGCGCAATGCTTGCCGCGTCCGCGAGCGGCCGCGCGAGAAGCGCCTCGATTGCGGCGATCCCCTCAGGGGCAAGCGCAAGCGCCTCGGTCGCCGGTGCGCAACGCGCGCAGACGGCGCCGCCGGCTCGCGTGGAGTAGCCGATGAGTGGTTCGCGCTCGGCGCCGCATTCCGCGCAGGCCGATACGTGTGGCAGGTACCCCGCGAGCCAGAGCAGCTTCAGCTGGAACGCGAGCCCGAGCGGATCGAGCGTCGGCCGGTCGGTCACATGCGGCGTGCCGTCGAGAAGATCGAGGAAGCGTCTGAGCGCGGTGAACGCCCTCGCGTTCCCCTCCTCCTCGCTGAACAGCCGCAACATCGCCTCCGCCGCGATCATCCCGACGGAGAAGCGGTAGTAGTCCTCGCGGGCTTCGCGGTGCGAGCAGACGAGCTGCGCCGCGGTCACCGTCTGCAGCTCGCCTCGGCCACGGTGGAGGACGAGCTCGACGTGCGAGAGCGGTTCGAGCCGTGCGCCGAACCGCGACTTCGTCTTCCGCACGCCTTTCGCCACCGCGCCGACCCGGCCGTGTGCCTCGGTGTAGAGGTGGAGCACGCGGTCGGCCTCACCGAGCCGGATCGACCGGAGCACGACCGCTTCCGTGCTGTACGCCCGTCCGGCCATGTCCCTCGCAGTCTAGGGACGCGTCCGGGCAGGAACATTCTCCCGACGTTCCCCGTTGTAATTCGTAGTGCGACGCATTCAGATCTATACGACCCGGTGGTGCGGCTTCTGTGTCCGCGCCAAGACGCTCCTCGACTCTCGCGGTCTCCCGTACGAGGAGATCTCGCTCGACGACGACCCGGCCTTCCGGCAGACCGTGTTCGAGGCCACCGGCGGCTGGACCGTGCCGCAGATCCTCGTCGACGGCCGTCCGATCGGCGGCTACACCGAGCTCTGGCGCCTCGACCGGGAAGGCCGCCTCGCCGAGCTTCTCGCCGCCTGAGCAGGGCTCTCGGGCTGGCAGGTCGGGCAGAACCAGGTCGTCCGGCCCGCGACCTGTGTCCTCGTGATCGCCGTTCCGCACCGGTCGCACGGCTCGTCCCGCCGTCCGTAGACGCGAAACTCGTCCTGCATCGACCCGCCGGTGCCGTCGGGCAGCCGGTAGTCCCGCAACGTCGAGCCCTGCCGGGCAAGACCGTGCTCGAGTGCCGCGCGGATCCCGCGGTGCAACCTCCGCAGTTCCGCGGAGTCGAGGGCGGCCGCGGGCCGTAGCGGGTTGAGCCGTGCACGCCAGAGTGCCTCGTCGGCGTAGATGTTCCCGATCCCCGCGACCGTCCGTTGGTCGAGCAACGCGGCCTTGAGCGTCGTGCGACGGCCGGCGAGACGTTCGCCCAGCCGCGCGGCCGTGAAGAGCGTGTCGAGCGGCTCGTCCCCGACACGCGCACCAAGGTACGGCTCCGCCTCCCCCGGCTCGAGCAGGAGCCAGGTTCCGAAGCGGCGCACGTCCCGGTACGCCACATCCGATCCGTCGTCTAGCCTGACAACAGCGCGTCGATGCGGGTCGTCCTGGAGCGAGCCGCCCGGCGCGTGCAGCAGGCTCCCCGTCATCCGGAGGTGGATCAGGAGAACGCGACCGCTCTCGAACCGAACAACTAGATACTTGCCGCGCCGCTCGACCGCCGCGACGCGTTCCCCTTCGAGCTCGGCCGCCACCTCGGCCGGCTCGTACGGGCGCACGAGCCGCGAGTCGTCGATGCTCACGCGTACGAAGCGCCGACCGACGAGCGCCGGCTCCAGCTGCCTGCGGACGCTCTCGACCTCCGGCAGCTCCGGCATGCGGCCAGCGTAGTCGTGGGATGAAGACCCGCGGGCCGCCTTACGGCGTGACGATGGGTTGCCCCGGGATCCCGCGTGACGGCGCCTTGCCGCCGAGCCACGCGTTCACCGTGGCGCCCACATCTGCGAACTCGCCCTCGTGGATCCGGCCGGCCGCGTTTCGCCCCTCGACGTAGGCGAGCAGGAGCGCGTGCTCGCGGGAGTGATCCGTCGAGGGCGTCGTCGGGTCGCACCCGTGGTCCGACGTGATGATCAGGAGATCGCCGGCCCGTAGCGCGTCGAGCAGATCGGAGAGCCGGTAGTCGAAGTCCTGCAGGCAGCGGTGGAAGTTCACAGGGTCGTTCCGGTGGCCCCAGAGCATGTCCGTTTCGACGAGGTTGACGAAGACGAAGCCGTCGTCGATCTCGTGCAGGAGCCGCTCGGTCTGCTGGATCCCCTCGATGTTGGACTTCGTCGGCAGCGACTCGTCGATGTCGCAGTCCGCGAAGATGTCGCCGATCTTGCCCACGCCGTACACCGTGTGTCCGGCCTCGCGGACGAGCGTCAGGTAGTTCGGCCGGCGCGGCTCGAGCGAAAAGTCGTGCCGGTTCGGGGTGCGAACGTAGTTGCCGGGTTCCCCGGTGAACGGCCTCGCGATGACGCGTCCGACTGCGTGCTTGCCGGTGAGGATCTCGCGCGCCGCACGGCAGCCGTCGTAGAGCTCCTCGAGTGGCACGGTGTCCTCGTGCGCGGCGATCTGGAAGACCGAGTCGGCGGACGTGTAGACGATCCACTTCCCCGTCCGCTGGTGCTCCTCCCCCAGTTCCTGGATGATCTCCGTGCCGGAGGCCGCCTTGTTCCCGATCACGCCTCGTCCGGTGCGGTGCATGAACGGATCGATCACGTCGTGGGGGAAGCCATGCGGGTAGGTCGGGAACGCCTGGGCGGTGACGACGCCCATCAGCTCCCAATGCCCGGTCGTCGTGTCCTTGCCCTTCGACCGCTCGAAGAGGCGTCCGGCGACGGCCGGGGCGCCGGGCTGCGGCGGGCAGCCTTCGAGTGGTTCCACGTTGCCGAGGCCGAGAGCCTCGAGACTCGGAAGGTCGAGTCCGCCGACGGCTCGAGCGACGTTGCCGAGCGTGTCCGACCCTTGGTCGCCGTACCGCGCGGCATCCGGCAACTCGCCGGCGCCGACCGCGTCGAGCACGATTACGCACGCCCTGGGCACCGGGCTATTCTAGGTAGCCCGTGTCCAACGCCCTCGGCCTCCTCGTTTTCGTCGTCTTCGTCCTCGCGGTCGTGGGTGCCGCTGCCGGCGTGACATGGGTGGTGGTCAGGCTGACGCCGTCCCGCAACCCGAGCGGCGAGACGCGAAGCTAGACCGCCGCGAGCGGCAGCACGTCGGCGAGCGGTGTGTGATCGAGGCCGTGCGCGTCTGCCACCGCCTCGTGCGTGATCTTCCCGTCGAGGACGTTGACGCCCCGGCCGAGCGAAGGATCGCCGGCCACGGCGTCCGCGAGCCCGTGATCGGCGATTGCCTCCACGTACGGCAGCGTCGCGTTCGTCAGCGACTTCGTGGAGGTCACCGGCACGCCGCCGGGCATGTTCGCGACGCAGTAGTGGATGATCCCGTCGACCTCGTAGACCGGATCCGAATGTGTCGTGGGATGCGCGGTCTCGATGCAGCCACCCTGATCGATCGCGACGTCGACGATCACCGCGCCGGGCTGCATCTCCGACAGCATCGCGCGACTGATGAGCTTCGGAGCGCGCGCGCCCGGAATCAGGACGGCCCCGATCACGACGTCGGCATGCGCGATCGTCTGCTCGACCTCGAGGCTCGACGACATCAGCAGGCTGACCCGCCCGGAGAGGATCTCGTCGAGGTGGCGCATCCGGTCGATCGACCGCTCGAGGAGCGTGACGCGCGCGCCGAGGCCGAGCGCGATGATCGCCGCGTTGTAGCCGACGATCCCGCCCCCGAGGACGACGACGTGGCCCGGTTGGACCCCGGGCGTTCCCGCGAGCAGGACGCCGCGTCCGCCGAGCGGCTTCTCGAGGAAATGCGCTGCCGCCTGTGGCGCGAGTCTCCCCGCGATCTCGCTCATGGGGGCGAGCAGCGGGAGCCGGTGATCGTCCGTCTCGACTGTCTCGTACGCGACGGCCGCGATACCGCTGTCGGCGAGGGCGCGCGTGAGCGGCTCGTCGGCGGCGATGTGGAGGTACGTGAAGAGCACGAGCCCCTCGCGCAGCCGCGAGTACTCCGGCTCGATCGGCTCCTTGACCTTGAGGAGAAGGTCGCTCTGCCCCCAGGCGTCGTCGACCGACACGATCCGGGCGCCGGCTCGCTCGTACTGTGAGTCGGGGAACGCGCTCCCCTCCCCCGCGGTCGTCTCGACGAGCACCTCGTGGCCGCGCTGAATCAGCTCGCGGGCGCCCGCAGGCGTGAGGGCGACGCGGTACTCGTCGGTCTTGATCTCTTTTGGAACGCCGATACGCAAGGCCCGGAGACACTATCTCGCCGGGGCCGACGGACGAAGCAGCGACGAACTCGGCGGCGATTCACGACGCGAAAGCACGCTCTCGCCACGGATCTGGCGGTAGCGTGAGTCGCGAGGGCGGAGGGTTCGGCTCCCCACCCTTGGGCGGGGGTGTGCGGAACGCCGTCTAGAGCGGACGTCGCCTCTCGGGCCACGTCCTGAGATAGAGCAGAAGTCCCGCGAGCGTCTTCGCGTCCTCGACCTCGCCGAGGCGCTCCCCGATCTCGGCAACCGGCCAGCGGACGAGCTCGAGCTCCTCGTCCGCGGCGGGTTCGGGCTCGCCGCGCTTCACGCCATCCGCAGCGAAGAGGTGCATCCGCTCGCGGCAGAAGCCCGGCGTCGTCCAGAAGGCGGCAAGCTCGCGCCACTCGCCGCCGGTCAGGCCGCATTCCTCGCGCAGCTCCCGCCTGGCCGTCTCGAGCGGCTCCTCGCCGGGCTCCGCCGTTCCGGCGGGCAGCTCGAGCAACCGCTGTCGCGTCGCCTCGCGCAGCTGGCGGACGAGCGCGACGTATCCCTCTTCGTCGACCGCCACGATCGCCACCGCGCCCGGATGCTCGACGATCTCGCGCTCATGATCACCCCACCGCTCGACCGTCAGGCCGAGCAGCCGTCCTTCGTACACGCTCCGCGCGGAGTCCGGCTCGAGGCTCACGCTCGCGCCGCGTCCACGAGCGCGACCGTCACGTCGACCATGGCATCGAGATCCGCCACGGACACGTGCTCGTCCGGCGTGTGGAAACCGAAGACGCCGTGCGAGAGGTTCACGCAACGACGCCCTCGCTGGTTGAAGACGTTCGCATCGGCACCACCTCCGGACAGTCCGTACCGGGGCTCGAATCCACACTGCGCGAACGCGGCCGCCGCCAGTACGACCGCCGGCTCGTCCCGCTTCAGCCGGTAGCCGTCGTAGCTCTTGCGCAGCGTCGTCTCGACGTCGCATTCAGCCTCCGTCGCGGCGAAGGAGAACGCGTCGAGCATCTCCTGCACGACCTCGCCGAGTGTCGCTTCGTCGTGGGAGCGCGCCTCGGCCGAGAACGTGCACCACTCGGGGATGACGTTGCCGGCCGTGCCGCCGGTGATCGTGCCGACGTTCGCGGTCGTCAGCTCGTCGAGGCGGCCCAGCCGCAGGTCGGCGATCGCCTTCGCCGCCGCCTGGATCGCCGAGCGACCTTCCTCGGGCGCCATCCCCGCGTGCGCCGCGCGACCGTGGAAGCGCACGTCGAGCGCCCGCGACCACGGCGCGTCGAGGACGACCTCGCCCATCGCGCCCTCCTGGTCGTAGACGTATCCGACCCGCGCCCGCAAACGGTCGTGGTCGAAGGCGACCGCTCCCACGAGACCGACCTCCTCCATCGGGGTGAAGACGAGCTCGATCCCGGCATGGGGCACGTTCTCGGCGACGACGCGACGGACACCCTCGAGCATCGCCGTGATCGCCGCCTTGTTGTCGCCGCCGAGGATCGTGCCGCCTAAGTTGCGGATCACGCCGTCGTCGACCACGGGGTCGAGCTCGCCGTCCGGCGGCACGGTGTCCATGTGCGCGCAGAGGAAGATCGGCGTTCCCTCGGCTGTCGGTTCGAGGCGCGCGTACACGTTGCCCGCGGTCGAGCCGATCCGCGGGCCACAGGAATCTTCGTCCGGGTCGAGTCCGAGCCCGCTCAGGTAGCGCAGCACGACGTCCGCGACACCGCGCTCCCCGCCGGACGGGCTCGGGATCGCGGCGAGCTCGAGCAGGAGGTCGGCGGCCTCGGACACGCGGCGATCCTACGGGCGCGAGGTCAGGCTGCGACGCGATGGTCCGCCCGCATGCGCGCGCGGTCGAGAGCCGCGCCGACGAAGCCGCGGAAGAGCGGCGCCGCACGCGTCGGGCGGGACTTGAACTCCGGGTGGAACTGGCTCGCGACGAACCACGGGTGGTCCGGGAGCTCGACGATCTCGATGAGGCGGCCCTCCTGGAACGTGCCGCTCACCACGAGGCCGGCGTCGATCAGGCGGTCGCGATACGTGTTGTTCACCTCGTAGCGGTGCCGATGCCGCTCGTGGATCGTGTCGTCGCCGTACAGCTCTCGAGTTCGCGTGCCGTCCGCGACCTCGACCGCCTGCGCGCCCAGGCGCATCGTGCCCCCGAGATCCTCGATCCCCTTCTGCTCCGGCAGGAGGTCGATCACCGGGTACGGCGTCTCGGGATCCATCTCCGTCGAGTTCGCTCCCTCGAGACAGACGACGTGCCGCGCGAACTCCGATACCGCGACGTGCATGCCCAGGCAGATGCCGAGATACGGGATGCGGCGCTCGCGCGCGACCTGGCAGGCGAGGATCTTGCCCTCCCACCCGCGCGAGCCGAAGCCACCGGGCACGAGCACGCCGTCGACCCCTTCGAGCAGCTCGGCCGTCTCCTCGTATGACATGTCCTCGGCGTCGACCCAGCGCACGCGCACCGCGCAGCCGTGCTCCAACCCTGCGTGCTTGAGCGCTTCGTGGACCGAGAGGTAGGCGTCCTGCAGCTTCACGTACTTGCCGACGAGCGCGATCTCCACGACCTCGCGCCGGCTCTGCACCCGCTCCAGGAGCTCGTCCCAGTCGGACAGGTCCGGCTGCCCGAGGTCGAGGCCCAGCCGCTCGCCGACGAGACGGTCGAGGCCTTCGCGCTCGAGAACCCGCGGCACCTCGTACACGTCCGGGACGTCGGGACTCGCCACGACGGCACCCGGATCGACGTCGGCGAAGAGCGCGATCTTGTCGCGAATGTCGCGCGAGAGCTCCTCGTGCGAACGGCAGACGACGACGTCGGGGTGGATGCCGATCCGGCGCAGCTCGTTCACCGAGTGCTGGGTCGGCTTCGTCTTCAGCTCGCCGGCCGCCTCGATGAACGGGACGAGGGTCACGTGGACGTAGACGACGTTCTCGGGGCCGACCTCGCGCCGGAACTGGCGGATCGCCTCGAGGAACGGCAGCGACTCGATGTCGCCGACCGTGCCGCCGATCTCGGAGATGACGACGTCCGCCGGGGTCGACTCGGCGGCCCGGCGGATGCGAGCCTTGATCTCGTTCGTGATGTGCGGGATCACCTGCACGGTCGCGCCGAGGAAGTCGCCCTTGCGCTCCTTGCGCAGCACGGTGTCCCAGATCGCGCCTGCGCTGTGGCTCGCGCTGCGGAGGAAGTTCTCGTCGACGAACCGCTCGTAGTGGCCGATGTCGAGGTCGGTCTCGGCCCCGTCCTCGGTCACGAAGACCTCGCCGTGCTGGAACGGGCTCATCGTGCCGGGATCGACGTTGAGGTACGGGTCGAACTTCTGGAGCTGCACGCGAAGGCCGCGCGCTTTCAGCAGGCGGCCGAGCGATGCAGCGACGATGCCCTTCCCGAGCGCCGAGACGACTCCACCCGTGACGAAGACGTACTTCGGGGCCCGTGCGCTCACGGGATTTCAGGGTAGCACCCACGGCGGCCGGCGCCTATTCGACCCGCGGCCGCACGAGCGCCGCGAGCCGCGCGAGCGCCTGCGACAGGACGACCCGGCCGATCCCGCCGAACCGCGGCGCCTCCACGGCGAGCCACGCCTGCGTCTCGCCGTCCTCCACCGGCGTGAGGTCGAGCTCGACGTCCGCCCGCTCGCTGCTCAGCTGGAAGACGAGGCGCTTCGGCGGGACGACCTCGAGCACGAGCAGCGTTCCGCCGAGCTGGGGGCTGCGTCGGAAGAGGGTCCCCTGGTTCGTGCCCTCGAGCTGCCACAGCGCGCCCGGAGCGAGCGCCCGCCGCACGGTCGGGTCCGCTTCGACGAGGCCGGGCCACCACTCAGGCCACCGCGCCGGGTCGGCGAGCACCTCCCAGACTGCTTCCGGGGACGCCGGAAGCGTTCGCCTAGCCTCGAACCGCGGCAAGGAACTCCTGCCCGCCGAGCATCCGCTCGAGCTCGGCCTTCCGCTCCTCGTCGCCGAGCTGCTCGATCCGGGTGTGCGTCGGGTCGCCGGGCGTCTTCTCGACTCGGAAGTGACGGTCGGCGAGCGCCGCGATCTGGGGAAGATGCGTGATCGTCACGACCTGAGCGTGCTCGGCGAGGCGCCGCAGCAACCCACCCACAGCGTGCGCGGTCTCGCCGCCGATCCCGGCGTCGATCTCGTCGAAGACGAGCGTGTCGCCGCCCGCGACGGCCGCGATCGCGAGCGCGATCCGCGAGAGCTCCCCGCCCGAAGCCGTCTCGGCGACCGGTGCGAACGGGAGACCCGCGTTCGGCCGGACGAGGAACACGGCCTCGTCGGCTCCCGCCGCTCCCGCCTCGTCGCGCTCGCGCAGCTCACAGACGAACTCGCCGTCTCCCATTCCGACGCCGCGCAGCTCGGCCGCCACGGCGTCGGCGAACGCCGGCGCCGCGGCGTTCCGCTCGGCGCGCAGCTCGAGCGCGAGGGACTGGACCCGCGCTTCGGCCGCAGCGAGCTCGCGCGCGGCCACCTCGGCAGGGTCGGAGCCGTCTTCGAGAGCGGCGAGCTCTGCCCGCGCCTCGTCGCGCCGC
>DATEHY010000050.1:0-77089 GCA_035279325.1 Gaiellaceae bacterium | reverse complement strand
GCTCGTGGATGACCTTGCGGCGTAGCTTCAGCGTCGGCGTCACCTCGCCCTCCTCCTGTGAGAAGTCGCGCGGGAGGATGACGAACCGCTTGATCTGCTCGACCCGCATCCGGTCGCGGTTGACCTCGTCCACGAGCGCCTGCACGACCTGCTGCCCGTCGCGGCCGGTGGAGGTGAGCTCCGCCTCGTCGAGCGTGACGAGTGCCGCCACGTAAGGGCGCCGGTCGCCTACGACGAGCGCCTGCGAGACGAACCGCGACGCCTTGAGCGCGTTCTCGAGGTTCTGCGGCGCGATGTTCTTACCGCCCGCCGTGATGATGAGATCCTTCTTGCGGTCGGTGATCCGCAGGAAGCCGTCGGCGTCGACCTCGCCGACGTCGCCGCTGCGGAACCAGCCTTCGTCGGTCAGCGCCGCAGCCGTCGCCTCGGGTTCCTTGTAGTAGCCGGCGAAGACGGCGTCGCTGCGGATGAGGATCTCGCCGTCGTCCGCGAGTCGGATCTCGGCGCCCTCGACGGCCCGCCCGACGGTGCCGATCCGGAAGTCGTCCGGCGCGTTGACCGTGGCCGAGCTGGCCGTCTCGGTCAGGCCGTAGCCCTCGATCACCGGCACCCCGAGCGCGTGGAAGAACTCCATCACGTCGACGGAGAGCGGCGCCGCGCCGGAGACGCCGATCCGCAGGCGGCCGCCCAACCGCTCGCGCACCTTGCGGAACACGAGCCGCTCGGCCAGCCGCTGCTGCAGCGCGAGAACGGGGCCGACCGTGGATCCGTCCCGGCGGGCGCGGCTCACCCGTGCGCCGATCCCGAGGGCCCAGAGGCCGATTCGCCTGCGCAGCCCGCCGGCGCGCTCGATCTCGCCGAGCGTGTTGGCATGGATCTTCTCGTAGACCCGTGGCACGGCGGGGAGGATCGTCGGTCGCACCGCGGCCAGCGCCTCGGGCACCCGCGCGACGTCCGCGACGAGCGCGGTCGTGGCACCACGATGGGTCGCGGTCTGGTACGCGAGCCGGCCGTAGCTGTGCGCGAGCGGCAGGAAGAGGAGGGTCACGTCTCCGGGCCGGTTCATCCCTTCGACGACATGGATCGCGGCGCTGACGAGGTTGCGGTGCGTGAGCATGCAGCCCTTGGGCGGCCCCGTCGTGCCGGAGGTGTAGATGAGCGTCGCGAGGTCGCCCTCCTCGACCGGCTGCGGTTGTAGATGCTTGGCGAGGCGTCCGTCGGACTCGAGCTTCTCGAGCCAGTCGAACGGGATGATCTCGCGGAGGGCGGGCAGCGCCCCGCGGATCGAGACGAGCTTCCGCGCCTGCTCGTCGTCCTCCGCGAACGCCAGCACCGCCTCGCAGTGGCCGAGGATGTACTCGCACTCCTTGGCGGAGCTCGTGGGGTAGAGGCCGACGACTACGGCGCCGATGGACATCGCGGCCCAGTCGAGCAGGATCCACTCGAGGCGGGTTCGCGACAGGACGGCCACGCGGTCGCCGTGGCGCACGCCTCGCGCCAGCAGGCCGTGTGCCAGGGCGTCGATGCGCTCGGCCGCCTCCTCCCACGAGACCGACCGCCACTCGTCCGCGGTCTCCTCGAGATACGCGGGCTGGTCCGGCGCGTTGCGGACGGCGTCGCGCCAGAGCTCGGGCGCGGTGCGCCGCTCCATTTCTCAATCGTATGCAGGGAAGCCGATGAGAAACGAGAATTCGGCCGGTCCTTAGACTTAGGAAGAGCCAATGCGCACCATCTGGAACGGATCAATCAGCTTCGGCCTCGTCAACATCCCCGTCGGGCTCGCGCTCGCGACCCAGCGGCAGGATGTCTCGTTTCGCACCCTCCATCGCGAGTGCGGGTCGCCGATCAAGCAGAAGCGGTGGTGCCCGGTGCACGAGCGTGACGTCGAGCCCGACGAGCTCGTCAAGGGCTGGGAGTTCGCGAAGGGCCAATACGTCCTCGTCGAGGAGTCGGATCTCGAGGCCGTCGCGCTGACGCGCTCGCAGTCGATTGCGATCCTGCGCTTCGTCCGGCTCGAGGATGTCGATCCCGTCTACTTCGATCGCACGTACTACCTCGCGCCGGCGGGAGCGGATGCGCAGCGCAAGCCGTACGTTCTGCTCCTGCGCGCGATGGAGGAGTCGGGCATGGCCGCGGTCGGCAAGTTCGTGCTCTGGGGCAAGGAGAACCTCTGCCTGATTCGCGCGCATGCCGGCGCGCTGCTGCTCGAGACGCTCTTCTTCGCCGAGGACGTCCGGGCGCGGGACGAGATCGAGGAGGCCGTGGCCGAGACCGACGTGCAGGAAGCGGAGCTCAAGCTCGCGGAGCAGGTCATCTCGAGCCTCGCCGGCGACTGGACGCCCGAGGACTTCGAGAACGACTACCGCCGCGACCTCGCGCAGATGCTCGAGGCGAAGCTCGCGGGCCGGGAGATCGTCGCGCCGGAGCCGGTCGCCGAGGCGCCGGTGATCGACCTGATGGAAGCGCTGCGCCAAAGCGTCGCCGACGCGCAGAGCCGGCGGTCGGCCGAGGGATCCAAGGACGGGAAAGCCGCCTCGAAGGGCGGCTCCCGGTCTCGCAGGACGCCGGCGAAGCGCTCCGCCTGACGCTACGGCCTACGCTGCGGGCTGCTGCGCGGAGAGTGCCTGCAGCTGTGCCTGGAAGAGGTACTTGTCGATCTTCCCTTGATAGATCGGCACGCCTTCTTCGACGCACACCCGGATCACCTCCTGCCTGTCGATCTTGAGCTCCTTCGACAGTTCTTCGGGCGTGAGGTGATTCGCCATCGGTCGACTCCTTTTCCCGGAACGAAAAAACCCGCCGCGCGCATCGCGCTGGCGGGTTAGGTCGCACCCTCGCTTGTGGTCTTCGCGGACATCACTCTGCCCGCCCTACAGAAGCATCCATTGGCACGAAGAATATGCCTCACTGGTGACAGACGGCAAACACCGGTTGGCGGGATTCGGGGAGCGGCGGCTCGAGTGGCGCGAAACGCCGCTTCGCTACGCGGTCGGAGGCGCCGGTCCGCCACTCGTGCTCGTCCACGGGCTCGGCGGGACGATCGAGAACTGGCGTGCCCTCGCCCCGCCGCTCGCGGCGAGCCATCGCGTCGTCGTCCCCGACCTTCCGGGACACGGCCACTCCGCCCCGCTGCCCGAGGCCCGCGACCTCGACTCGCTGGCCGACGCCGTCGTGGCGATCGCCGAAGCCGAGGAGATCCGCCGCGCCGTATGGATCGGCCACTCGCTCGGTGGGGTCGTCTCGCTCCGGGCCGCGGTGCGCCGTCCCGACGTGGTCCGCGGGATCGTCCTCGCGGCGGCTGCGGGCATCGGCTCCGCCTCGCGTGCCGCGGAGGTGACGCTCGCGCTGCTCGGTGTTGCCAGGCCCGGGCGCCTGATCGCTCCGCACCGCGGAGCCTGGGCACGCTCGCGGCTCGGTCGGCGCGCGGCGTTCGGTTGGTGGGGCGTGGCCGATCCCGACGGGCTCGATCCCGAGCAGGCCGAGGCGTTTCTCGTCGGTCCTGCGCATCACACGGACGTGCGCCAGGCGGGTCGAGCACTGCTCGTCTCGGATCCGCGGGGCGAGCTCGACCGCGTGACGTGCCCTTGCCTGTGCCTTTGGGGGGCGAGCGACAACTGGGTTCGGCCCGAGGACGGCATGGAGTACGCCCGGCGCCTGCGTGCGCCGCTACGGACGATCGCCGGCTGCGGTCACCTCCTCATCGGAGAACGGCCGGATGCCTGCCTCGCGGCGATCCGGGACTTCGTCGATTCGTTGCCCTAGCCGGCTGCCGCAGGCGCCGCGAACGGGATCACCTCCCCGCCTTCACGGCCGTGCTCCTCGCCGCGCGGGCCACCGCCGAGAAACTCCACGCGACGGGCCACCACCTCGAGCGCGCTGCGACGCTTGCCGTCCTGCTCCCAGGAGCGGGACTCGAGCCGTCCGTCGACGGCGATCCGCCGTCCCTTGCCGAGGTACTCGGCGCACAGCTCCGCCTGCCGGTTCCACGCCGAGACACGCACGAAGTCCGCGCCGCCCTCTCTGCCCGCGCGGTCGACCGCGAGCACGAAGCTCGCCACCTTCTTATCCGGCCCGACCTCCCGCATGCCCACCTCGGTCGCGAGGTTCCCGATCAGCGTGACGACGTTCATGCGTGCAGGCTACGGCGGCAACCGTGACGCGGGTGTCGCAAATTCTTTGCGGCTATGCTCCGGGCGGTCTATGGGCCTCTTCTCTGGATTGACCGGCTTCGGTGGCCGCGATATGGCGGTGGACCTGGGCACGGCGAACACGCTCGTCTACGTGCGCGGACGCGGGATCGTCCTCTCGGAGCCGTCCGTCGTCGCCATCGACCAGCGCTCGGGCGAGGTGCACGCCGTCGGCGTCGAGGCGAAGCGGATGCTCGGGCGGACGCCGGGGACGATCCAGGCGATCCGGCCGCTGAAGGACGGCGTGATCGCCGACTTCGACGTCACCGAGCAGATGCTCCGCCACTTCATCCAGAAGGTGCACCAGCATCGCTTCGCGCATCCACGCGTGGTCGTCTGCGTCCCGTCGGGCGTGACGGGCGTCGAGAAACGGGCCGTGGAGGAGGCGACGCTGTCCGCTGGAGCACGCCAGGCGTACCTGATCGAGGAGCCGATGGCCGCCGCGATCGGCGCCGGGCTCCCCGTGGCCGAGCCGACCGGGAACATGATCGTCGACATCGGCGGCGGCACGACCGAGGTCGCGGTGATCTCCCTCGGCGGCATCGTGGTCTCGCAGTCGTTGCGCGTCGGCGGCGACGAGATGGACGAGGCGATCATCAACCACATCAAGCGCGACTACAAGCTCCTGATCGGCCAGCAGACGGCGGAGGAGATCAAGCTCGAGATCGGCTCCGCATGGGACCTCCGCGAGGAGCTGCAGGCGGAGGTACGCGGCCGCGACATGCTCACCGGCCTACCGAAGACGGTCATCCTCACGTCCGAGGAGATCCGCCGCGCGCTCGACGAGCCGGTCACGCAGATCATCGAGGCGATCAAGTCGACGCTCGACAAGACTCCGCCGGAGCTAGCGGCGGACATCATGGATCGCGGCATCGTCCTCGCCGGCGGCGGCTCGCTGCTGACGGGGCTCGACGAGCGCCTGCGGCACGAGACGCAGATGCCGGTCCATCTCGCCGAGAGCCCGCTCACCTGCGTCGCGGTCGGCTCCGGCCGGAGCCTCGAGGAGTTCGAGGCCATCCATCGCAGCAACAAAGCGCGTTCGAGGAACGGGAGGCGTTACTAGCGGCTCGGTGGCCCGCGGTGCGCCCGCGAACCGGATACCGCGGTAACCTGTCTCGGTGGCTCCACCCAGTCGCAGCGCGCGCGCGGCGGTGCTCGCCTCGTCGGTCCAGCGCTCGAAGCCGACCCCGTACCCTTCGAAGGCTCGCAGCGCGCTCATCCGCAGGGCGGTCGTCGTCGTCCTGGTCCTGCTGGCGTTGACGCTCGTCACGATCGCGTTCCGCTCGCCGACCTCGGGAGCGCTGCACGGCCTCCAGGGCGCCGGCTCGACCGCGTTGCGCCCCTTCCAGATCGCCGCGACCCGGGTCGCGCAGCCGTTTCGCGACGCGTACGACTACCTCGACAGCCTCTCCGGCTTGAAGTCGGAGAATGCGCGGCTCAAGCGGCAGTACGCGAAGGTCCGCGCGGAAGCGATCGCGAACCGGGCGCTTGCGGTGCAGGCGGCGCAGTACAAGAAGCTGCTCGATTTCGAGCAAGGCCGCACGTACCCGAGCGGCTACCGGGCGGTCAACACGGCGGTCATCTCGTACCCGAGCGGCGTCTTCGCCCATTCGCTCACGATCGCCGCGGGCTCGACGTCAGGAGTGCGTGAGGACTCGCCCGTCGTGAGCGGCTATGGGCTCGTCGGGATCGTCTCCAACGTCTCCCCGCACACGGCGGTCGTGAGGCTTCTCACCGACCCGTCGACCTACGTGGCCGCGTTCGATCTCAAGACTCGGGTGCACGGGACGATCCACATGGGGACGGGTGGGAGTCTCATCCTCGACTACGTGCAAAAGCAGCTCAGGGTGAAGAAGCAAGATGTGCTCGTCACCGCGGGGACGAGCAACGCGCAGTTCCCGGATCTCTATCCGTACGGGATTCCGATCGGGCGAGTTGCCAATGTGAGCGCCGAGGACACCGAGCCGTACCTCCAGGTCCAGGTTCAGCCCTTCGCCAACATCAGCTCACTGAACGCGGTCGGGGTGCTCGTCCCGAAGAAGTCGCGTCGATGACCTTCGCCGACGGCGCCAAGGCCGCCGCCTTGCTCTTCGTGGCGGCGATCGTGCAAGTCTCGATCTTCTCCCAGCTGCACGTCTTCGGCGCCGTCCCGGACGTCCTACTCGTCTCGCTCGTCGTCTTCGCCCTCCTGCGCGGCAGCGTCGCGGGCGCGGTGGGAGGCTTCTTCGCGGGGCTCCTCGTCGACACCGCGTCGCTCGGCACGCTCGGTCTCACGTCGCTCGTCCTCACCCTCGCGGGCTACTGGATCGGGCGGTACGGGGAGACGACGGGCCGCGACCGCGCGCACGCGCCGTACCTCTCGGTCGCCGTCGTGACCGTCCTCTACCAGTTCGGGCTGCTCGTCGTGCACTTCGTGCTCGCCGAGAGCGCGCCGGCCGGAGCGGTCGTCCGGAGCCTCCTTCCCGCGATCGTGCTCAACCTGATCCTCACGGGGCCGCTCTATGCGCTCGTGCGGCGCCTGCTGCGTCCGGCGCGGCGGGATGAGCTGTCGGCGGAGGTGCAGCTCCTTGGCTAGCACCACGACCCGTCCGCCTGCGTGGCTGCGGTCGAGACGAGCGCGCGAGGAGGAACCCGACGGCGAGACGATCTCCGTCGAGCCGTACCGGCTGACGCCGAAGCTCGCGCGGCGCGTCGCGCTGCTGGGAGCGCTCGTCGTGATCGGCTTCGCGGCCCTCCTGATGCGGCTGTGGGCCTTGCAGGTCCTCGCGGGAACGCACTACGCCGCCCAGGCGCAGGCGAACCACGTCCGCACGGTGAGCGTCCAGGCGCCGCGCGGGCCGATTCTCGACAGCACGGGGAGGGTGCTCGTCACGAATCAGCCCGTCACCTCGGTCGAGCTCTATCCGTCGAGCCTGCCGAAGGACTATCGGCAACGAGTCGCCGAGATCCGCAAGCTCGCGCAGGTCGCCCGCGTCTCGGTGCGTCGGCTGAGCAAGCTGGTCGTCGAGCGCAGGGTCGCCAACGACATGCTCGACCCGGTCGTCGTCCGCACGCAGGCGACGAGGCCGATGCAGACCTACCTCGAGGAACGGGCCGGCACCTTCCCAGGGGTGACCCTGGCTCGGAGCTACATCCGCCGTTATCCGCACGGATCGGTCGCGGCGCAACTGCTCGGCTACGACGGCCAGAACACGCACTCGGCCGGACAGGTGATCGGCCTGACCGGGATCGAGGCGGCGTTCAACAGATTCCTGCGCGGCGTTCCCGGCGAGGCACGCGTCAAGGTCGACTCGCTCGGCCGTCCCCGCAGCCCGCGCCTCCTCACGACCGCGCCGCAGATCGGCGAGACCGTGAGGCTCACGATCAACGCGCGCCTGCAGATCGCCTCGCAGAACGCGCTCCAGTACGGCATCCAGCTCGCCCGCAACCAGGGCCAGTGGGCGGCGGACGGCGGCGCGGTCGTCGCGCTCAACCCGCGGAACGGGGCGATCCTCGCGCTCGCCTCGGCTCCGACGTTCGACCCGTCCGTCTACAGCGGCCGCGTCACGAACCGGAAGCTCGCGGCGCAGGGACTGATCGGGAAGTCGGCCTTCGAGATGAACCATCCCGCAGTCGATCGCGCGGTCGACGGCACGTATCCGCCGGGCTCGACCTTCAAGCCGCTCACGGCGATCGCGGCACTTCAGGAGCACCTGATCAGCCCGTACAAGTTCTACCCCTGCACGGGCACGTACGTCTCTCCGCAGGACAATTCGCATCGCGTCTGGCACAACTGGGACCCGTTCGTCGACCAGGGGATGGACCTGCCGACGGCGATCGCCCAGTCGTGCGACACGTACTTCTACCGCGTCGGGAACAAGTTCTACAACCTGCCGGCCAAGCGCGGCCAACCCATGCAGAAGTGGGCGCGAGCCTTCGGGTTCGGGAAGACGAGCGGCAGCGATCTCGGGCCGCAGTCGTCCGGTCTCGTGCCGACGATCGGCTGGAAGCAACGCACGTGGACGAAGGCCAACGATCCGAACTGGCGGGTCGACCGAATCTGGAACCCCGGCGACTCGCTGAACCTCGCGATCGGCCAGGGCTTCCTGCTCGTGACGCCGCTTCAGATGGCGCGGTTCTATGCGGCGATCGCGAACGGCGGGAAGCTCGTCACGCCGCACATCCTCAAGGACGTCGAGAACCCGAACGGGACGATCGTGCCGACCGCCGCCGCGCCGGCGCCACGGCCGGTCCCGGGTCTCGATCCCGCGAACCTCGACGTCGTCAAGCAGGGTCTCCTCGAGGGGACGCAGGACTCGTTCGGCACCTCGTACGGCGTCTTCGGCAACTTCCCCGTCCGGATCGCGGGCAAGACGGGAACGGCGCAGAAGGACGTGAGCGTCCCGGGCTATACGGGTGAGAAGGATCAGTCCTGGTGGTGCGGCTATGGTCCGGCGGATGATGCGAAGCTCGTCGTCTGCGCCGTGATCGAGAACGGCGGAGAGGGCGGCTCGGCCGCTGCGCCGACGGCCGAGCGGGTCTTCTCGAGCTACTTCAAGGTCCGGGTTCCTCCGACCGGGTTCCCCATCCATTCCGACTGATGCTCGAATACGCAGGCTCACAACGGTCAGGAGTTCGCGCCGAGCGCGACGCTCCACACCCGCTCGCGGTCGTCCGCTCGCTCGACTGGATCCTGCTCGCCGCCGTCGCGGCGCTCGTCGTCGTCGGGCTCTGGGCCGTCGCCGGGATCACGAAGTTCGCGCTCCCGAACGATCCGACCTACTACCTCAACCGCCAGATCCTGTACGCCTGCGTCGGCGGCGTGGTGCTCGTCGGCGCGGCGCTCGTCGATCCGGATCTCTACCGCCGCTACTGGCGTGGGATCTTCGTCGGCACCGCGGTCGTGATCGCCTTCGTGCTGCTCGTCGGGCACGCGGCACGCGGATCGACCCGCTGGATCAGCCTCGGCTTCTTCACCTTCCAGCCGTCGGAGTTCGGAAAGCTCCTGTTCGTGCTCGCGCTCGCGGGGCTGCTCGCCGAGCGGCAGAGTGCGGCGGGCTCCTGGAGAACCACGCTGCGCGTCGTCGGGTTCGGCCTCGTCCCCGTGCTGCTCGTCTTCGCCCAGCCCGACCTCGGCACGGCCCTCGTCTACCTCGCGGCCCTCGGCGGGATGCTGTTCGTCGCGGGGATCCCGTGGCGGCACCTCTCGGCGCTCGGGGCCGTCGTCGTGCTCGTCGTCGTCGGCGTCCTGTGGGCCGGTCCAGCGGCGGGCGTCAACGTGCTCAAGAGCTATCAGCAGCAGCGTCTGACCTGCTTCACGCACCCGGCGAAGTGCCCGGCCGCGGCGGGCTACAACCTCGACAACTCGATCACGGCCGTCGGCTCGGGGCAGATCTGGGGGCGCGGCCCGAACGGCTCGAGCCAGGTCAAGCTCGGCTTCCTGCCCGAGAGCCAGACCGACTTCGCGATGGCCGGCTTCGCCGAGCAGCGCGGGTTCGTCGGGGCGGCGCTTCTGCTCGGGCTCTACCTCCTCGTGCTCTGGCGCGGCCTGCGCGTGATCACCGTCGCACGCGACCTCTTCTCGGCCGTCGTCGCCGGCGGGATCGTCGTCGCCCTCCTCTTCCAGATCTTCGTCAACGTGGGCATGACGATGGGAATCGCGCCGATCACGGGCATCCCCTTGCCGTTCGTCAGCGTCGGCGGCTCGTCGCTGATCGCTAACCTCGCCGCGATGGGCGTCCTGCTCGCGATCCACGCGCGCGGCCGCGTCTCGCGCTACTCGCGCCGACGCTGATGCCGCTGCCGGTCTCGGCCGGGGCGATCCGGAAGCTGCTCAAGGAGATCGAGTCCTCGGGCGAGGGCGAGCACGTGCTCGCCGTCGGCGGGGCGGCCGAGCTCGCGCCGGTGCTGCGCCAGCAATTCCTGCGCGGCCGGGCGGAGCCGGGAGCCGTGCGCCTCGGCGGTCCCGAGGGTGCCGACGTGTACGTGCACGTCCTCGCCTGCGACGCCGACGAGGAGGACGAGGCGGTGTTGCGGCGGGCGTGGCGGGCGCATGTGCCCGCGATCGCGGTCGCCCCCGGCCCGGCGCGGAGCGGAACGCAGGTTCCGTACGTCCTCGCGACCGACGTCGTCCGGTTGCACGCCGGCGAGAGCTTCCCGCTCGAGGAGATCGCGCACGCGATCGCCGCACGCCTGGGCGAGGGCGGCGCGCCGCTCGCGGCTCGCGTTCCGCTGCTGCGTGAGGCGGTGTGCGGACAGCTCGTGTCGTCCTTCTCGCGGAAGAACGGCGCGCTCGCCGCCGCGATCTGGATCCCAGGCGCCGATCTGCCGGTGCTCGCGCTCAACGAGCTCCGGCTCGTATCCCGCCTCGCGCAGGCCCACGGTGCCGGCTCCGGTCGCGAGCTGCTGCCCGAGCTGGCGGCGACGCTCGGCGCCGCGTTCGGGCTGCGTGCCCTGGCACGCGAGCTGCTCGATCTCGTCCCCTTCGCGGGCTGGGCCGTGAAGGGAACGCTGGCCTACGCCGGCACGAGGGCCGTAGGCGAGGCGGCCCGCAAACGGTTCGCGCTCCCGGCTACGCGGCCGCGGGCCGCAGCCTCGCCCGCCGCGCCCTGATCGCCCGCAGGCGCTGCGACAGACGGGCCCACGCCCAGGGCTCGATCTCGTGGTAGCGGCTCTCCGACTGGCTCCGGGTCGCCTCGAGGTACTCGAACCATGCATCCGCCTCTTCGATCAGCAGGAGCTCTTCGGCCTCACGCATCGCCACTACCGCTTTCACCTCCCGGTCGTGAATGGCCGGATCGTAGGTCCGGGCTCGGACGGACCCGGCGGGAGCGGTTGCTACCCTGGCGACATAGGCCATGCCGAGCCTTTTCATTGACAACGAGCGCGCGCGCACCCGGACGATCCGGGTCGCCGGCGCGCGCTTCCACGAAGGAGCTTTTACTTGCCCTGGTTCCGCTTCCGGAAGAACAAGTCTTCCGACGACCAACGTACCCCTGACGAGCTCGAGGCCAAGCCCGAGCCACAGCTGACCGACCCGGCCGCTTCCGCGGCCGGTCCCGAACCGACCGATCCCTCGAAGCCGAAGCGCCGGCGCGGCAGCCGCGGTGGCAAGGGACGCAAGAAGCCCGGCGCCTCCTCCGCCGCGAGCGCGCCGGAACGCAAGGACGCGGCGCGCAAGGAGAAGGCCGAGCCGGCCAAGCAGCCGCAACGCCGCGAGCTCTCCCAGCGGCAGGAGCGCCGCCGCGACCAGTCGTCACGCAGGCGCCGCGAGCCGCAGCGCCGGGCGCCGCTTCCCGCCGCGAAGCGCGAGCTGCTCGTCTCGGTCGACGTCGGCGAGCGCCGCGTCGCGATCCTCGAGGACGAGCGCGTCGCCGAGGTCTATCTCGAGCGGCCCGAGCGCCGCTCGATCGCCGGCAACATCTACCTCGGCCGCGTCGACAACGTCCTGCCCGGGATGGAGGCCGCGTTCGTCGAGATCGGCCTCGAGAAGAACGGCTTCCTCTACGTCGACGAGATCGTCAGCCCCGAGCTCGAACGGGGGCACGGCCGCAAGATCCAGGATCTGATCTCGCGCGGCCAGACGATCCTCGTCCAGGCCGTCAAGGATCCGATGAAGACGAAGGGCGCGCGGCTCACGACGCAGATCTCGCTGCCCGGTCGCTTCGTCGTCCTCGTCCCGCAGGGAGAGGGCCTCGGCGTCTCGCGCCGGCTCGAGGACGAGGAGCGCACCCGCCTCAAGGACATCCTCAAGCGCCTCGACGTGAAGGAGGGCGGCGTCATCGTCCGCACCGCCGCCGAAGGCGCGTCCGAGGAGGACATCGAACGCGACCTCGTCTTCCTGCAGCGCCTCTGGCGCTCGATCCAGGCGAAGGCGAAGACCGCGAAGGCGCCGGAACTCGTCTACCAGGAGGCCGAGCTGCCGCTGCGCGTCGTCCGCGACCTCTTCACCGGCGACTTCGAGAAGGCGTACGTCGACGACGAGCGCACGCACCGGCGCGTCGTCGGCTACCTCAAGAAGACGTCGCCGCACATGGTCGAGCGGGTCGTCCGCTACAAGGAGAAGACCCCGCTGCTCGAGGCGTTCGGCGTCGAGCAGGAGATCAAGTCGACCATCAGCCGCCGTGTCGACCTGCCCTCCGGCGGCTACCTCATCTTCGACTACGCCGAGGCGTTCACGGTCATCGACGTCAACACCGGCCGCTTCGTCGGCGGCCGCGGGAAGAACTCGGGCGGCCGGCTCGAGGACACGATCACGAAGAACAACCTCGAGGCGGTGAAGGAGGTCGTCCGCCAGCTGCGGCTGCGCGACATCGGCGGGATCATCGTCATCGACTTCATCGACATGGCCAATCCGAAGAACCGGGCCACCGTCGAGGAGGCGCTGCGCACCGAGCTCGAGCGCGACCGGACGAAGACGTACGTCGTCGAGATCTCGCCGCTCGGGCTGGTGGAGATGACGCGCCAGAACGTGACCGACGGCCCGCGCGAGGTGATGACGCGCAAGTGCCCGACCTGCGGAGGTGACGGGATCGTCTACTCCGAGGCGTCCGCGGCGCTCGACGTCGAGCGGCGGCTGCGCGCGCTCGCGGCGGGCTCGCGGGCGCAGGCCTTCAGGGTCGAGCTCGCCGACACGATCGCGAGCGCGCTCGTCGGTCCCGGCGCCCGGCGGCTCGTCGAGCTCGAAGCCGTGACGAAGAAGCGGTTCTTCCTGGAGGGCAAGCCCGAGACGCACCTCGACCACTTCGTCGTGCTGAGCGAGGGCAAGCTCGCCGACCTCGCACCCACCGCTCCGGTGGGCGAGGACGCCGAGGTCATGCTGCAGATCGTGGAGGTCGACCGCTACGACGGTGCCGCTGCGGTCGGCAAGCTCGACGGCCTCGACGTCGTCGTCGCCGACGCCGCCTCGCTCGTCGGCAAGCGCCTCAAGGTGCGCGTCGAGCGCGTGCTCGACGGCCGCGCGTACGCCGTCCTCACCCGCAAGACGAAGGACGTGCCCGAGCCGCTCACGGCGGAGGGCGAGGCCGAGAAGCCGACCCGCAAGCCGCCCGCGCGAAAGGGCGCGGCGACGGCCCCGACGGTCGAGGCCGAAGCCGAGCCGGTGGTCGTCGCCGAGCCCGAGGCCGAGGAGTCGCTGCCTGAGGTCGAGGAGTCGCTGGAGGTCGAAGAGGCTCCGAAGCCGAAGAAGAAGACGCGCCGCGGCTCGCGCGGCGGACGCAACCGCAAGAAGAAGACGACCACGCCGGAAGCGGCCGAGGCCGAGCTCGAAGCCGGCGGGGCGTCCGAGCTGTCGCCCGAGCCGCCGCGCGCCGTCACGATCCACGTCCCCGGCGAGGATCTCGGCCGGGAAGGCACGGTCGAGCCGGTCGAGGAAGCGCCGGCCGAGGCCGAGCCGCAGCCGGAGGCCGCCGAGGAGCCCACGACGGCCGAGGCCGAGGACGCGCCGAAGCCGAAGAAGAAGACACGGCGGGGCTCCCGAGGCGGACGCAACCGGAAGAAGAAGCCCGCCGCCGCAACGAACGGCGCCGAGGCAGCGTCCGATGCGGCTCCGGCCGAAGTGGAGCAGTCCGCGAACGGCGACTTCGAGTACGTCCCGATGTCCGAATGGGTCGACGAGCTGGACACGAAGCGTTAGCTACACTGCCGACTCGCGGGCTCCAGGCCCGCGTTTCCACGCCATGAGCTCCTACGCGATCATCAGTCTCGGCGGTAAGCAGTACCGCGTCCGGGAGGGCGAGCGGCTGCTCGTCGACCGCCTCCGCGTGGACGAGGGCGCGACCGTCGAGCCGAGGGTGCTGCTCGTCGGCGGCAACGGCGCGCCGGACCTCTCGCCGTCCGCGACGGTGACGGCACGCGTCGTCGGCCACGAGCTCGGCGAGAAGATTCGGATCGGCAAGTACAAGCGCCGCACGGGCTACAAGAAGCACACCGGGCATCGCAGCAAGCTGACCCGGATCGAGATCGAGTCGATCGGGGCCGCCAGGCGCGCCGCCAAGGCCGCGGCGAAGCCCAAGTCCGGGGAGAAGCCGACGGAGACGACTGCCGCGGGGCCCGAGGTCGCAGGGATGACGATCCCGCAGATCACCGAGGCAGCGGCCGGCTGGAACCGCGAAGAGATCGAGCGCGCGCTCGCGCAGGAACGCTCCGGCAAGGCCCGCAAGGGCGCGCTCGCGGCGCTCGAATCGGCACTCGAGGAGAAGAAGTAATGGCACACAAGAAGGGACTCGGCTCGTCGCGGAACGGCCGCGACTCCAACCCCAAGATGCTCGGCGTGAAGCTCTTCGCCGGCCAGGACGTCTCGGCGGGGATGATCCTCGTCCGGCAGCGCGGCACGCGCTTCCGCCCCGGGCCGGGAGCCGGGATCGGCAAGGACGACACGATCTTCGCCACGAAGGACGGCAAGGTCGCCTTCCGCACGAGCGGCGACCGCCGCTTCATCTCGGTCGTCGACTAGAGCGCCGTGTTCCACGACCGGGCGCGCCTGACGGCCGTGGCCGGCCGCGGCGGCGACGGCTCGATCCACTTCAGGCGTGAGAAGTACGTCCCGCGCGGCGGGCCCGACGGCGGCGACGGCGGCGACGGCGGCGACGTCGTGCTCTTCGCCGATCCCCGACGGCGCGACCTGTCGGGCTTCCGGCCGAACCAGAAGCTCCGGGCCGGCCGTGGAGGCGTCGGCGGCGGCCGCCTCTCGAATGGCGCGCGCGGCGAGGACGGGGAGCTTGCGGTCCCGGTCGGTACGCAGGTCTTCGAGGGCGACGAGCTCGTCGCCGACCTCGCGCGACCCGGTGCCCGCGTCGTGGTGGCGAAGGGCGGTGCGGGCGGGCGCGGCAACAAGCACTTCGCCGGGCCCAGCCGGCAGACGCCGCGGTTCGCCGAGGTCGGCATGCCGGGGGAAGAGCGCGAGCTCGAGCTCCGCCTGAAGCTGCTGGCGGATGCCGCGCTCGTCGGGCTCCCGAACGCCGGCAAGTCCTCGCTCCTCACCCGGCTCTCGAACGCGCGCCCGAAGGTGGCCGAGTATCCGTTCACGACGCTGTCTCCGGTGCTGGGGACGGTGGAGGCCTCGGACGGGCGGCAGCTCGTCGTTGCGGACGTTCCCGGGCTGATCGAGGGCGCGAGCGAGGGCGTTGGGCTCGGGCACGAGTTCCTGGCCCACCTCGAGCGGGCGCGCATGCTCGTGCACGTCATCGACTCGTCCGAGGACGACGCCGACGAGCGCTGGCGCACGATCGACGCCGAGCTCGCCGCCTACGGAGCGGGCGTGGACGTACGGCCGCAGCTCGTCGTCCTGAACAAGACCGACCTCGGGAGCGCGCCGCCCGCCTTCGGCGTCGAGGACGAGCGGATCCTGCGGGTGCTTCGCGTCTCGGCCGCGACGGGCGCGGGCCTCGACGAGCTCCGCGGGTCGCTGTTCGAGCTCGTGCCGCCCGAAGCCGAGGCGGAGGAGGCGGAGGCGGCCGACGAGCTGGTCGACTTCCTCGTCTACCGGCCGCAGCCGGCGCGGCGGGCGTTCCGCGTCTACCGCACCGAGCGCGGCTTCCGCGTCACGGGCAGACCGCCCGCGGAGGAGGAGCTCGAAGCCATCCTGCGCGGCGCCGGCGCGCGGGCAGGGGACGAGGTCGAGGTGGGGGAGGAGCTGCTCGAGTGGGAGTGATCCTGTACGGCGGGGCGTTCGACCCGCCGCACCTCGGGCACGTCGCGGTCGCCGACGCTGCGAGGGCGCGCTTCGACGCCGAGCGGCTTGTCGTCCTCGTCGGCGCGCATCCCGCGCATCGCCCGGTGCACGCCTCCGCCGAGGATCGCCTCGCGCTCGCCCGCGCAGCGTTTCCCGGCGACGACGTGCGGCTCGACCCTCACCCCCGCACGGTGGAGCTGCTGCGCGCCGAGTCCTTCGTCGATCCGGTGTTCGTCGTCGGCGCCGACCAGTTCGGCGGCTTTCTCTCCTGGAGCGAGCCCGCCGAGGTGCTCGAGCGAACGCGGATCGCCGTCGCCACACGACCGGGATTCCCTCGAGCGGAGCTCGAGGCCGTCCTCGACCGGCTCGCACGGCCGGAGCGCGTTCTCTTCTTCGAGATCGAACCGAATCCGGCCGCCTCGACCGACGTCCGGGCCCGCGCCGCCGCCGGCGAGAGCCTCGACGGTCTCGTCCCGCCCGCCGTCGCGCGCCTGGTCGAGGAACGCGGGCTTTATCGTCCGTGAGCCGGGGATACACTGCGAGCAAGCGATCCGAGGACACTGAGCAGACTCTGACCCCTCTCGAACAGGCCCGCCGCATCGCCGCTCTCGCCCGCGAGAAGCTGGCCGAGGACGTCGTCATCCTCGACATGCGGCCCGAGTGCTCCTTCACGGACTACTTCGTGATCGCCACCGGCCGCAACCCGCGCCAGACCGCCGCGATCTGGGACGAGGTGCACACGAGGCTGAAGCAGGACGAGGGCCTGCTGCCGCAGAGTGTCGACGGTCCCCGCGAGGGCGCCTGGATCGTCGGGGACTACCTCGACGTCGTCCTGCACGTCTTCACGCCCGAGGCGCGCCGGTACTACCGGCTCGAAGAGCTGTGGAGCGACGTGCCCGCGGTGGACGTCGACGCCGCGGCAATCTAGGCCGGACTCAGTCCGCGACGGCCGAGGATCACGTTGCCGACCTGGGTCGGCAGGCCGTGCAGGAGCTTGCCGCCTAGGCGGACGTCGATGCTCGTCGGGTCGCCGATCCGTATCCAGACGGGCCCCTTCGCGAGGTTCACGGGCAGCGTCTTCCCCTGGAGCAGGGTGCCCTCGTAGACGGTCGGACCGGTTGCGCTGCCGGAGCGAACCCAGAGCCACGAGCTGCCGCGGGACGCGACCACCATGGCCCGTGTCGGCAGCGGGATGGATGTGTGCTTCTTGTGCGTCTTCTTCGGCTTCGTGTGATGGTGCGCGGGGGTCGTCGGGGTCGAGTCGGTCGGCGCCGTCCCGTGCTTCGACCCCGACGTGCTCAGCTGCCAGGCTGCGAGTCCCGCCACGATCGCGGCGATGACCCCCACGGCGACGAGCGGCCGCAGGAATCCGACGCCCGCGAACGGGGTGCTCGTCCGCGCGAATCGCTCCGGAACGAGCAGCGGCTCCTCCGGATGCGCGAAGCGGCTGTTGTACTCCTCCACGTAGAGGTTGCCGTCGAGGCCGAGGTAGTCGGCATACGTCCGCAGGAAGCCCTTGACGTAGGCGTCGCCCGGGAGAACCTCCCACCGCTCTTCCTCGAGCGCCTGAAGGTAGCGGTCGCGGATGCGGATCGCCTTCTGGACGTCGGCAGGCGTGAGCTCTCGCTTCAGGCGAGCCTCGCGCAGGCTCCCGCCGATCTCGAACATGCTCCATTGTCCCGGACCTCGGCCGTGCCCGCCAATGCGGTTTACCAGGGGGTAACTAGGCGGTCGCCGCGCTCCGCCGCGCGGCGCGCGCTAGCTCGGTGAGCTCGGCGAGCGCGCCGGCGGCTTCGGCGGAGTCGCGATCGCGGAGCGTGGCATGGACGGCTCGGCCGGCGGTGTCAAGGTGGACGCTCGCGAGCTGCAGTCGCCGCTGCAACGGCCCCTGGACATGGCGGAGGCTCTGCACCTTCTCGAGCGGCACCCAGGAGCTGACGCGCCGGAGCCGGCCGCTCGTCGCCGCGACGCACGTGTCGGTGCGGCCCCAGCCGAGCGCCCGAAAGCGCAACGGGCTCTTCCAGAAGGCACGGCGCGGCGGCGGGGACAGCTCCCTCGGCCGGTCCGGCACGAGCCGGTCGACGAGCTCGAAGGCGAGCGCCCGCGTCCCGACCGGCAACAGCGCCCGCAGCTGACCGCGCTGCGCTGCGCCCTCTCCCTTCGAGCGCTGCCGCCCGGCGACGTCGACCTCCAGCCGGCACCAGCCGAGCGGCCGCCAGAGGAACGGTTGGACGAGCCGCACCGCCTGCACCCTGCCGGGCCGGATCACCTCAGCCGTCAGGGCGACGAGCCCACCCCGGACGTGCAGTCCGTCGGGCCCCTCGGCGACGGTCAGCCGGTACTGCTGGTTGAAGCGGCGCCACAGGAACGTGAGCATGCTGACGGCCCACACGAAGCCGCCGCCGCCCACGACCCGCGCCCCCGTGCCAGGAGACACGGCGAAGCCCGCCCCGAGCCCGGCGAGGCCCACGATGAGCCACCAGTACTCGAGAACGATCGAGGCGACGAGCGGACCGGTGGCCACGATCGCCAGGATGCGCTCCTCGGTCGACGCAGACGCCTCGTATTCGGAGTCGGGTGAGCCGCCTTCCCGGCGCGCGCCCCGCGCGAGGGAGAGCAGCTGGTCGCGGAGCGGCTCGACCTCGTGCTCGGCGACGTAGGCGAGCCGTGCGCTCGTGCCGCTCGATCCGGCCATCCGGAGCCTCAGCTCGGCGACGCGAAACAGCCGTGCGAGCCCCGGCCGGACGACGTCGATCGCCTGCACCTGGGCGAGCGGGAACCGCAGCGACTGGCGCCGCAGCAGCCCGGTCTCGATCCGCAGGTCGTCGTCCTCGATCCGCCAGCGCGTGACGAGCCAGGAGACGACGCCGGCGAGCACGAGGACGCCGGTGACCACGAGCTGCGGCGTCGCGTTGCTCAGCGAATCGATGCCGAACGCGATGGGGAAGAGGAGGAAGGCGACCGCGATCGTCGCCCGGCCGCCTCGCACCACGGGCGACAGCGGATGCAGGCGCTGCCAGCCTTCGGGCGGTGCGGCGCTCACAGGCCCGCAGCCTGGGCCTCGCCGAGCTCGGCCAGGCGGTCGCGCAAGCGGCCCGCCTCGTCGCGCGCGAGCCCGGGGATGCGCGCGTCTGTGGCCGCCGCCGCCGTGTGCAGGCGCACCGTCGCCAGGCCGAAGGCACGCTCCAGCGGTCCGGCAGTCACGTCGATGAACTGCATCCGCCCGTACGGGATCACCGACAGGCGGGCGAACATCACGCCGCGCCGCACGAGCAGGTCTTCCTCTCGCTCGGCGTACCCCCACGAGCGGTAGCGCCGGGCGACGACGTACCACGCGCCCGCGCCGGCGACGAGCAACGCTGCGGCGAAGCCGAATGCGATCGATGATCCGGCCACGACGCCGCCGACGGCCGCGACGAGCACGAGCAGGAGCGCTGGGATCCCGACCTCCAGCCGACGCAGCGTCAGCAGCTGCCGCGAGGGCGTCCGCCACTCTTCCGGTTCAGCACCCACCGCGCATGGACCCAGCCGGGCTCGAACCGGCGACCTTCGCGCTGCCAGCGCGACGCTCTCCCAGCTGAGCTATGGGCCCCTGGGACGGGTCAGTGTAGCCGCCTACACTCGGGGCATGAGCCACGAGAGTCACGAGAGCGCGGAGCTCCTGCTGCGCGGCTACCACGCCTTCGTCGACGGCGACTTCGAGGCGATGGAGGCGATGCTCGACCCGGACGTAGAGTGGGTCCCGAGCGGCGAGACGGAGACGATCGTGCTCAGCCGCGACCGCGTGCTCGAGATCGTCGCCGAGCGCGCGGCCGAGAACTACCACGTCGTCGTCGACCGGGCGATCGGGCTCGCCGACCGCGCGGTCGTCAGCATGCGGTTCTCGCGCATCGAGCTCGACCCATCCGACGAGCGTCCGCTGCAGAGCCGGCGCTCGTATCTCCTCGGACGCTGGGCCGCCGTCGTCTACATGCGTGACGGCCGGGTGGTCCGCGTCGAGGAGCACCCGCATCTCGAGGCGGCGCTCGAGGCTGCGGGGCTCGAAGCTGAGTAGCTACAATTCGGATACCTACTACAGCTTGGAGTGTGAGTCTGCCTTGACCGATCTGCTGCTCGTCCCGCTCGAGGACACCGTCGTCTTCCCGGGCATGAACGTCACTCTCACGGTCGACGTCGGCGACGAGGACCGCGTCGTGCTGGTCCCGCGGCACGAGAGCGAGTACGCCGCCGTCGGCACCGTTGCCGAGGTCACCGACCGCGTCCGCATCCGCGGCGGCGGCCGGGCCGTGAGCCTCGAAGGCCTTCACCGCGGCGTCATCGGCGCTGCGCACAGCGACGCGCTCGGCCGGCTGCGTGCCGAGGTCGAGGAACGCATCGACGAGAATCCGCCGCCCGTGCAGACGCGCGAGCTCGAGCGGGAGTACCGCGCCGTCGTCGAGGAGATCCTCGACCTGCGCGGCGCGGACGACCGCGTCCGCGAGTTCCTGCGCGCGATCACCGAGGCGGGTGCCCTCGCGGACACGTGCGCCTACGCGCCCGACATCAGCTTCGCGCAGCGCGTCGAGCTCCTCGAGACGGTCGACGTCGTCGAGCGGCTGCAGCTCGCCCTCGAGCTCCAGCGTGAACGGCTGGCCGAGCTGCAGGTACGCGCCCGCATCCGCGAGGACGTCGAGGAAGGCGCGCAGAAGCAGCAGCGCGAGTGGTTCCTGCGCCAGCAGATGAACTCGATCCGCAAGGAGCTCGGGGAGGACGAGGGCTCCGTCGTCGACGAGTACCGCACGAAGATCGACGAAGCCGGCATGCCCGACGACGTCCGCGCGCAGGCCGAGCGCGAGCTGCGGCGCCTCGAGAACATGGGCGACGCGAGCGGCGAGGCCTCGATGATCCGCACCTACCTCGACTGGCTGATCGCCGTGCCGTGGTCGAAGCGGAGTGACGAGACGCTCGACCCGGTCGGTGCACGGGAGGTGCTCGACGCCGACCACGCCGGGCTCGAGGACGTGAAGGACCGGATCGTCGAGTACCTCGCGGTGCGCAAGCTCCGCCAGGACCGCGGAATCCCGAACGACAAGCGGTCGGGTGCGATCCTGACCCTGATCGGGCCGCCCGGCACCGGCAAGACGTCGATCGGCGAGTCGGTCGCCCGGGCGCTCAATCGCGAGTTCGTCCGCATGTCGCTCGGCGGCATCCGCGACGAGGCCGAGATCCGCGGCCACCGGCGCACGTACATCGGCTCGCTCCCGGGACGGCTCGTGCGCGCGCTGCGCGACGCCGAGACGATGAACCCGGTGATCCTGCTCGACGAGGTGGACAAGGTCGGCGCCGACTGGCGCGGCGATCCTTCCGCGGCGCTGCTCGAGGTGCTCGACCCGGCCCAGAACCATTCGTTCCGCGACCACTATCTCGACGTCGAGCTCGACCTCTCCGAGGTCTTCTTCATCGCGACCGCGAACGTCGCCGACACGATCCCCGGCCCCTTGCTCGACCGGATGGAGGTCATCCGCTTCGACGGCTACACGGTCGACGAGAAGACCGCGATCGCGCGCGGCTACCTCTGGCCGCGGCAAGTCGAGCGCAACGGGCTGCGTGACGACGAGGTCTCGATCTCGGACGAGACGATCGAGACGGTCGTGTCCGAGTACACGCGCGAGGCCGGCGTCCGCCAGCTCGAGCGCGAGCTCGGAACCGTGCTCCGCAAGACCGCCACGCGCATCGCCGCCGGCCAGGTCGAGGCGCCCGTAGAGGTCGAGGTCGACGTGGTCCGTGACGCCCTCGGCCGCCAGAGGTTCTTCCAGGAGGCCGCGGAACGGACTGCGGTGCCCGGCGTCGCCACCGGCCTCGCCGTGACCGGCACCGGCGGAGACGTCCTCTTCGTCGAGGCCACCTCGATGGACGGCGCGAACGGCGAGCTCGTCCTCACGGGCCAGCTCGGCGACGTGATGAAGGAGTCGGCGCGCATCGCGCTCTCCTACGTCCGGTCGCACGCCGAGGAGCTCGGGATCGAGCCGGAGGCGTTCAAGGACCGGTCGTTCCACCTCCACGTCCCGGCCGGCGCCATCCCGAAGGACGGCCCGAGCGCAGGGATCACGATGACCACGGCGCTGGCGTCGCTCCTCTCGGAGCGCCCGGTGAAGCACACCGTCGGGATGACCGGCGAGGTGACGCTGCAGGGCCGCGTCCTGCCGATCGGCGGCCTGAAGCAGAAGGTGCTCGCGGCGCACGCCGCCGGCCTGACGGACGTCGTGATTCCCGAGCGGAACCGCGCCGACCTCGACGACGTCCCCGCGGACGTGCGCGAGGCGATGAGCTTCCACCCGGTGATGACGCTCGGCGAGGTGCTCGAGCTCGCCCTCGAGCCGAAGGCGAAGCCGAGTCTGCATGCGGTGTAGGTCCTGCCGGCCCCTGCCCGAGGAGGTCGCCCGCGCGGCAGACCTCCTCGGGCGGCGCTGGGCGCTCGCGATCCTGTGGGCGGCGGCCGAGGCCGGCGCCGTCCGCTTCAACGAGTTCAAGCAGACGCTCGAAGGGATCCCGCCGCGCACGCTCGCCGCGCGCCTGAACGAGCTCGAGGAGGCAGGCGTCCTCGAGCGGCGGGTCTTCGACACGCGCCCGCCGCGCGTCGAGTACCGCTTGACGGAGGCCGGGCGGCGGATCCGCTACGTGGTCGAGGCGCTCAACGCCTTCGCCGCGAGTGCGGAGACGCCGGTGGGGCCGCTGTCGTAGCGGCCCCACCTGTGGATCGAGCTGCGAGCTAGGCCGGTTCGCGGTCGCCGACGTGGACGGCCGGGGTGGATTCGACCTGGGCGAGGGTGCTGCGCTTGTCGGCGCGGATGCGGACGGTGACGTTGTCGCCGAGCTTGAGCCGGGCCAGGGAGATCACGGTCGGGACCTTCCCCTGCCAGAGCAGGAAGATCGTGCCGTCGCCGACGGTGAAGGTCTCGCTGCGGGGCTGGCCGATCAGGAGGCGGGTCGCTCTGCGGTTGCCGCCGTCGACGGTGAGCGTGACGCTGTTGCTACCGGTGGCGGTGAGGGTTCCGCGGAAGAGGAAGAGCGGCTTGCTCGGGGGGTTGATCAGGGAGCCGTGGTCGCCGATGAGCCCGGCGTCCGTCTGCTCGATGTCGGCGAGCGAGGCGCCGACGGTGTCGCGGACGTGGATCCAGACGTAGTCGCCGGTCGCGACGTCACCCGCGTGGACGATGCTGGGGACGCCGTGCGACCACTTGAGGAACTCGGTGTTGCTGCCGTACGAGAAGGTCTGTGAGACGGACTGCCCGAGCATCGCGCGCAGCGCGGCTTGGTTGCCCCGCTGCACGGTGACCGAGAGCTGGCCGTTCGCCGGCGCCGCGGACACCTGACCGAGGAAGAGGTACAGGATCTTGTGCACGAACGGCTCGCGGTCGCCGACGTGGACGGCGGGGGTGGACTCGACCTGGGCAAGGGTGCTGCGCTTGTTCGCGCGGATGCGGATGGTGACGTCGTCGCCGAGCTTGAGCTGGGCGAGCGAGATCACCGTGGGCACCTTGCCCTGCCAGAGCAGGAAGATGGTGCCGTCGCCGACGGTGAAGGTCTGGCTGCGCGACTGGCCGATCAAGAGCCGCGTTGCATTCCGGTTGCCTCCACGCACGGCGAGCGTGACGCTGTTGCCGCCGGTGGCGGTGAGGGTGCCGCGGAAGAGGAAGAGCGGCTTGTTCGGCGGGTTGATCCGCGAGCCGTGATCGCCCACCACGGTCGCGTCCTTCTGCTCGATGTCGGCGAGCGAGGCGCCGGCGCTGTCGCGGACGTGGATCCAGACGTAGTCGCCGACGGCGACCGCGCCGGCCTGCACGACAGCGGGGACGCCGTGCGACCACTTGAGGAACTCGGTGTGATTGCCGTACGAGAAGGTCTGTGAGACGGACTGGCCGAGCATCGCGCGCAGCGCGGCGTGGTTGCCCCGCTGCACGGTGACCGACAACTGGCCGTTCGCGGGTGTCGCCGAGACCTGACCGAGGAACAGGTACTCGACGCCGCGCTTGGGCCCGGCGTTGGCGCCGGCGGCGACGATGAGAGCGACGAGACCGATTGCGAGGAGTGTGGTGACGCGCATGGTGTCTTCCCTCCGGGAGCGTTGGGTTGTTGCCCTTGAGTGGAGGATCGTGGGCCGCGATCAGCCCGCGGTACGGCGTGCGTAAAACGGCCGTAAAGGCCGTCAGGCCGGAGCGAGAGCGGCGATCTCGCGCTCGCGCGCGAGCCGTTCCAGTGCCTGCGTCTCGATCTGGCGCACGCGCTCGCGCGTCAGGCCCATCTCGCGGCCGATCATCTCGAGGGACTTCGGTTCTTCGTCGCCGTCCAGCCCGTAGCGCAGCTTGATCACCTGCTGCTCGCGGTCCGGCAGCCGCGACACCGCGGCGCGGAGCAGGTGCTCGCTGAGGCCCACGACGACCTCCTCCTCGACGTCCGCCTTGTCGGTGGCGACGATGTCACCGAAGGCCGTCTCGCCCTCGTCGCCGAGCGGCCGGTCGAGGCTCGCCACGGCGCGGGCGGCCGCCCGCACCTCGCGCACGTGCTTGAGCGAGAGCTTCGCCGTCTTCGCCACTTCCTCGTCGGTCGGCGGGCGCTCGAGCTTCAGCGTCAGCTCGCGCTCGGCGCGCGCGATCTTCTGCTCGCGCTCGACGATGTGGACCGGGATCCGGATCGTGCGCGACTTGTTCGCGACGCCGCGCTGCACGGCCTGGCGGATCCACCACGTCGCATACGTCGAGAACTTGTAGCCGCGCCGCCAGTCGAACTTCTCCACGGCGCGGATCAGTCCGATGATGCCCTCCTGGATCAGGTCGAGCAGCGAGAGCCCGTGGCCCTGGTACTTCTTCGCGATCGAGACGACGAGGCGGAGATTCGAGTTGATCATCCTGTCCTTGGCCCGCACGTCGCCGCGTTCGATCAGCTTGGCGAGCTCCACCTCCTCGGCCGCGGTGAGCAGCGGGTAGCGGCCGGCCTCGTTGAGGAAGAGCTGCAGCGAGTCCGTCGTCATCGCGGCGACGGTCTCGTTCGAGAAATGCGTCTCGGTCACGTCGGGCAGGCTGCAGTCGTCGGTGAGCTCGATTCCGTGCTCGTCGATCCGCTCGTAGAGCGCCGCAACCTCCTCGTCGTCGAGGTCGAGCTCGGTCAGCAGCTGCGTGAAGGCCGAGAGGTTGATGCACCCGGCCTCGTCGGCGTGCTCCATCAACGCGCGGAGTTGGTCGTGGCTCATGCCATTCGCTATTTCCGGGCCCTGCGGATCGTTAACGCGCCTCGAGTTTCGGACCGCTCTCCTGGGTAGACTCAAGAAGGTGAAGGCGCCGGACACGCTGTGGGAGCTCGTCTTCCTCATGGTGATCCTCAAGATCCCCATCGCCTACCTCTGCTACGTGGTCTGGTATGCGATCAAGGCGGAGCCCCGGGGGCGCGGGGGGCCCGCAGGGGATCGCGTGATGCCCGATCCACCACCACTCGGCTACGACCACGTCCGTCGGCGCCGGCGCCGCCGCCCACCGCGCCCGCACGGTGGGCCCGCCCGCGTCTATGCGCGCACGGCGCGCGCGGCGGCCGCGCGCGCCGATAGGATCGCCGACCGTTGAGCGCCGAGAGCGACATCCTGCACGAGGGCTCCGGCCGGCGGACGTCGGAGACCGTCGCCGGCTTCCTCTCGTCCATCGCGATCTTCGTCAGCCTCGTCGGGATCGCGTGGCGTCCCCTGCGGCTGATCATCCCGTCGCTCGCCGTCGCGCTCGTCGCGTCGGGCATGGGCCGCGAGAAGGGTCGCCTCCAGCTCGCGGCCGTCCTCATCTGCGGCGCGTGCCTGTTCTTCGGATTCACGGTCGCCGTCGTGCTCGGCCACAAGCTCTGGTAGTCCCGCCGCCGCTGCTACAACGGTAGAGGTCATGGGACGTCCCGACGTTGACGGGCTGAACACCGGCTACGCCGCCCTGCTCCTCGAGCAGTACCTCGACAACCCCGGTGCCGTGCCGGAGGAGTGGCGCGACCTGTTCGAGAGCGAGCCCGAGGCGGTCCTGCTGCGACAGCCGGGCTTGGCACGGCTCCTCGAGCGCGTCGCCGCCGACCGCGACGGGCACGCGGAGGCAACCCCCGTGGCGCCTGCTCCTCCTCCACCTCCTGCTCCGGCAGCTGCGTCCGTCGACGAAGAGCTCCTCGGCGGCATCGCCGCGGCGATGGCGCTCGTCAAGGCGTTCCGGATGCACGGCCACCTCGCGGCGCACCTCGACCCGCTCGGCTCCGAGCCGCCCGGCGACCCGGCGCTCGAGCCCGAGCGCCTGATCCCGAAGCTCACGCCCGAGCTGCAGGCGCGCATCCCCGCCTCGCTGCTCCGGCTCCACGTCGAGGGTGAGACGCTCGCCGACGCGCTGCCGCGGCTGCGCGAGACGTACACGGGCACGATCGCCTACGAGATCGAGCACATCTCCGACCACGAGGAGCGGGTCTGGCTGCGGCAGGCGATCGAGTCGGGCCGCTACCGCCGCCCGCTCTCGCGTGACGAGCGCGTCCGGCTGCTGACGCGGCTCAGCCAGGTCGACGGGATGGAGCGCTACCTGCGCCGCGCCTTCCTCGGGCAGAAGCAGTTCTCCGTCGAAGGTCTCGACGTGATGATCCCGATGCTCGACGAGGCGATCGAGCTCGCGGCGGCGGGCGGAGCCCACGAGGTCGTGGTGGGCATGGCGCACCGCGGCCGGCTGAACGTCCTCGCCCACGTCGTCGGGCGGCCGTACGAGACGATCCTGCGCGAGTTCGAGGGTGAGCGGACGATCGAGGCGGTGGTCTCGAGCGACGAGGGCGGCAGCGGCGACGTGAAGTACCACCTCGGCGCGCAGGGAACCCGCTCGACTCCGACGGGCGACATCACGGTCACGCTCGTCTCCAACCCGAGCCACCTCGAGGCCGTCGACCCGGTCGTCGAAGGCCGCGCGCGGGCGGAGCAGACCGACCGCTCCACGCGCCAGGGCTACCACGACCCGAGCGTCGCCCTGCCGGTCCTCATCCACGGCGACGCGTCCTTCGCCGGCCAGGGAAGCGTGGCCGAGACGCTCAACTTCCAGGCGCTCCCGGGCTACTCGACCGGAGGCACGCTGCACCTGATCGCGAACAACCAGGTCGGCTTCACCACCGACCCCGAGAGCGGCCGCTCGACGCGCTACTCGAGCGACCTGGCGAAGGGCTTCGACATCCCGATCGTCCACGTGAACGCGGACGATCCCGAGGCGGCGCTCGCGTCCATCCGGCTCGCGCTCGCCTATCGTCGCCGCTTCGGCCACGACGTCGTCGTCGATCTCGTCGGCTACCGGCGTCACGGCCACAACGAGCAGGACGAAGCCGCCTACACGCAGCCGCTGTTCGCCGGCGCGATCGCGGAGCATCCGACCGCGCGCGAGCAGTTCGCGCAGCGGCTCGTCGCGGACGGCGACCTCACGCAGGAGCAGGCGGACGAGCTCGAGGCGGGCGTCCTGGCGGAGCTGAAGGCGGCGCACGAGGCGTTGAAGGAGACGTTCGGCCGGGCCGAGCCGCCACCGCCCGCCGACACGCACGTCCCGGCGGCGACGGGCGACGAGGTCGTCACGGCTGTGGCGGCCGACCGTCTGCGCGCCCTCAACGAGCAGCTCCTCCGAGTCCCCGGGGGCTTCACGCCGCACCCGAAGCTCATGCGCCAGCTCGAGCGGCGCCGTGAGACGCTCGAGGAAGGCGGGATCGACTGGGGCCAGGCCGAGGCGCTCGCCTTCGCGTCGCTCCTCGTCGAGGGGATCCCGATTAGGCTGACCGGCCAGGACACCGAGCGCGGCACGTTCTCCCACCGGCACGACGTCCTCCACGACGTCGCGACGGGCGCGACGTTCACGCCGCTCCAGCACCTCGACGACGCGGGTGCCGCCTTCGAGATCTACAACTCGCCGCTCTCGGAGTACGCCTGCGTCGGCTTCGAGTACGGCTATGCCGCCGCGGCGCCGGAGGTGCTCGTCCTCTGGGAGGCGCAGTTCGGCGACTTCGTCAACGGCGCGCAGATCATCATCGACCAGTTCATCGCCGCCGGGCTCTCGAAGTGGCGGGAGTCGACGCGCCTGACGCTCCTGCTGCCGCACGGCTACGAGGGAAACGGGCCGGAGCACTCCAGCGCGCGCCTCGAGCGCTTCCTCCAGCTCGCGGCGCAGGAGAACCTGCGCATCGCGAACTGCACGACGTCGGGGCAGTACTTCCATCTGCTGCGGCGGCAGGCGCTCGACGCGACGGCGCGGCCGCTCGTCGTCTTGACGCCGAAGGGTCTGCTCCGTCTGAAGCAGGCAGGCTCGACGCTCGCGGATCTCGCGAACGGCGAGTTCCGGCCGGTGATCGACGACCCGGATCCCGACCGCGAGCGCGTCGAGCGACTCGTGCTCTGCCAGGGGAAGGTCTATTACGACATCGCCGGGCACGAGGAGCGCGGCAACGCTTCCGGCGTCGCGGTCGCGCGGCTCGAGCAGCTCTATCCGTTCCCGGCCGAGCGCGTGAAGGCGCTGATCGCGGGCTACCCGAAGCTCCGCGAGCTCGTCTGGGCGCAGGAGGAGCCGCAGAACATGGGTGCCTGGCGTGCCCTGCGGCACCGGCTCGAGGAGACGAAGCCAGAGAGCGTGCCGTTGCGCTACATCGGCCGGCCGTGGCGGGCCAGCCCGAGCGAGGGCTACCCGACCGCGCACCAGCGCGAGCAGGACCGGATCGTCCGCGCGGCGCTCGGTCTCTAGCGCGGACGGCTAGTGGCCGTTGCCCTTGCCGTTGCCTTGCCCGTTCCCGTGGCCCTGCCCGTTGCCGTTACCACTCGCGGGTTGCGCTACCGGCGCCGGTTGCGGGCTGCCGACACTGCCCGGGCCGCCACCTTGGGGCCGTGCTTGCGGGCCAGCCTGATGAGCTGCTTGCGCTGCTGCTTTGGCAGGCGGCGCCAGATGTCCCACGCCCCGATGGCGAGCGCCCACGGCGTCGGGCGAAGCTTGCGAAACCGGCCGGCCATGGCTGGATCCTTCCAAATCGGGTGACCCCTTGCGCCGGCCGTGCGCGACGGCCGGCTCGCCGCCGGGCGTGGCCGCTGCCGCGGGCGCCTCCGGGCCGTCGTTTCCGGCCTGGATCTTCTTCGCCTGTCCCGGCGGAATCTTGTCGTGGCCGGGCGGCGTCTTCGCCGGTCCCGGCACGACGTTCTTGTGCCCGGGTCCGGTGCCGTGCCTGAGACCCGCGGTGATGTGCGTGACCACAGGCGTCGGCGGGGGGGCCGGCGCCGGCGGGGTCGGAGGCGTGGGCGAGGGAGTGGGGCTCGGTGCCGGTGCCGGACTCGGCACAGGCGAGCGAGGCGCCGGCGCGTGATGCACCGGTGCGGTGTGCGGCGTCGGCTTCGTCGTCGAGCCGACCGGCGTGAGCGAAACCACGCTCGGGCCGGCGGCGGACGACGTCGGGTGCGTGACAGGGGTGTGATGCGCCGGCGGGCTCGAGATCGCGGGCGCCTGGACGACGCTGCGGCCCGGTCCCGGCCCGAGCGCGATTCCGAGCGGGTTCAGCGGCGAGGCGAGAAGCCTCGGGATCAGCGCACCGCCCGCGACCGCAATCGCGAGAAGAAGTGCTGCGACGACCCGCTCCTTCCGGCTCATGTTTTTCCCCCTCCCGCCGACAACATCCCTGGAGGCTCTATCGGCAGGGAGGTGGTTTCGCTTGACATCAGGGGGGTCTAGCTGAGCAGCTTCAAGCTCAAGCTCGTCGCGTACTTCGTCCTGCTGTCGCTCGTCCCCATGGCGGCAACATACTGGGGGTTCACGACCGTTGCCAGTGCCGGCGCGGCGAGGCAGGTCACCCTCCGTCAGGACGAGGGCCTCAGAGCGGCGCTGACGCTCTACCAGGAACGGACTGACCGCGCGCAGGCGCGGGCCGAGCGCCTCGCCCGGTCGGGATCGCTGCAGCGCGCGCTCGCGCGTCGTGACCGACGGCGGCTCCGGCAGATTCTCGCGCGACGGCCGTCGCTCTACGTCGTGGGCAAGGACGGCTTGCGTGTCGGCGCGACCCCGTCCCTCGCAGCCCGTCTCGCGGTCGACGTCTTCGCAGGCGATCGGCGGCTCGGCGAGGTGGTGGCGGCGGTTCCGCTCGACGGCGGCCTCGTCCGGCGTCTGCGGGAGGGCGCCGCCTTCGACTCGAGCGACGTGCTCGTCCTGCTCGACGGAACGCACATCGTGGCGTCGTCGCCGACGGTGCACGGGCGCGTCGCCGTCAAGGCCGGGCAGAGCTCGACCGTGGATGTCGCCGGGACCCGCTACCGCGCCTTCGCCGCGCCGACCATGCCGGGAGCGTCGGTCGTGCGGCTCGCCGTCCTCACCCCCAAAGCCGTGATCGATGCCGCCGACGCACGGACCCGCAACCGGCTGCTCTTTGGTCTCATCGCCTCTCTCGCGCTCGTCGGCATCGTCGCGTACCTCCAGGGCCGGTCGATCGTGCGCAACCTGCGCCGTTTCGCCACGGCCGCGAGAGCGCTCGCTCGCGGCAATCTCGACGAGCGGGTGGAAGTGCGCGGCCGCGACGAGTTCGCCGCGCTCGGCCTGGCACTCAACGACATGGCGGCTCAACTCGAGTCGCGGCTCGCCGAGCTGGCGGCCGAGCGAGGCCGGGTGCGCGAGTCGCTCGCCCGCTTCAGCGCGGCCCTCGCCGCCACACACGACGCCGAGCAGCTGCTCCGCATCGTCGCGGCAACCGCGATGGAGGCGACCGGGGCGCGCGGCAGCCGTATCGTGTCGGCCGACGGCTCCACCGTCGTCAGCGGCGACGCCGACGGCGGCGGCCTCCGGTTGACGCTCCCGCTCACGGCGGCGGGCGAGCGCTTCGGGACCCTCGAGATCGTCGGCGACTCCTTCACCAAGGAGCAGCGGATGAACGCGGCATCACTCGCCGCGCACGCGGTGGTCGCGCTCGAGAACGCCCGCCTGCACGGAATGGTCGAGCGACAAGCGCTCGTCGACGGCCTCACGGGGCTCGCGAACCGGCGCGCGGCCGCGGACGCCCTGCATGCGGAGACGGCGCGCGCCCAGCGGCTGCAGACCCCGCTCGCAGTCGTCCTGGCCGACCTCGACGGGTTCAAGGACGTGAATGACGAGTACGGTCACGCGGTCGGCGACGAGGTCCTGCGGACGTTTGCCGACGTGCTCCGCCGGACGCTGCGCGAGTCGGACGTCGCGGGCCGCTGGGGCGGCGAGGAGTTCCTGCTCCTCCTGCCCGGCGCGGGCGAGGAGGGCGCGGTGCAGCTCGCCGAGCGGATCCGCCTCACCCTCGCCGACCGGAGCATCCCCGGCGCCCCGGGGCTCAGCGTCACCGCGAGCTTCGGCGTTGCCGAGTACGCCGGGGAATCGAACGGCGACGACCTCGTCGTCGCGGCCGACGGGGCGCTCTACCGGGCCAAGCGGGCCGGGAAAGATCGCGTCGTGCGATCGGTACGGGCCGCGTTTTGACACTCTCGAAGCGGAAAACCGCGGCGATCCCGGTTATCATGCGCCCGGACGACGAGCACGACCAACGGGAGGACAGCTTTATGCCGGTAGAGACACCGTCTATTTTCGCGCAGGTGATCCAGGAGCACCTCGACCTGAAGAAGCAGAACGCTCGACTCGGAGACACCATGCCAATCGACCACTACAAGGGCGACGGCGATCCGTTCGAGAATCATCCCCTCTTCAAGAGCGAGGAACAGGCGCGAATCGAGGACACGATGGACGGCGTCGATCCGGATTTCAGCGACGAGAGCCTCGAGCACGTCGGCGTCTGGCCGGGCGAAGAGCCGCTCGAGGAAGTCACTGCCGAGACGCGCGAGGCAGCCGTCCCCGCGATCGAAGAGTCCGCGTTCTGGGGCAACGGCGGAGCACGCGACTTCGACTGGGGCGACTGACGTAGCCCGCCGGGGCGGGCGCCTGGCGGCGCGCGCGCCCGGGAGCGGGGGCTGCGGCTAAGCCCGGCTGCGCCGGGGCTTAGCCTCCGGTCTGTGTCACAGCGCGGTTGCGACCAGCTTCAGGTCCTGGACGAACCGTTCCATCTCAGTGCGGCGTGATTCCTCGTCTCTCTGGCGCAGGATTGCGCTCGGGTGGATCGTTGCCGTGACTCGCTCGGCGAGGTCGGATTCGATCCACTCGCCTCGCTGCTTCGTGACCCGGAAGTCACGGCCGAGCAGCGACTGCGCCGCCGTGGCGCCCAGGCAGACGAGCACGGCCGGGCGGACGACGGCGAGCTCCGCTTCGAGCCACGGGCGACACGCCGTCAGCTCGCTCCAGCTCGGCTTCGCGTGGATGCGCCGCTTGCCGCGCTCCTCCCATTTGAAGTGCTTGACCGCGTTCGTCACGTAGGCGGCGCTCCGGTCGATGCCGGCCAGCTCGAGCGCCTCGTCGAGCACACGACCCGCCGGGCCGACGAACGGCGCGCCTTCTCGATCCTCCCGATCGCCGGGCTGCTCGCCGACGAACATCGCCGCCGAGCTGCGGCGGCCGGCGCCGAACACCGTCTGCGTCGCCTGCTCCCAGAGCGGGCAGGCGCGGCAGTCCGCCGCGGCCGCCCGGAGCTTCGGGAGAGTCGGCCGCGCTGGAACGAGCTCGGCGGCGGAATCCGGCATCGGCTGAGCCTTCCCGTCCGCTCCGGACCGAAGCATCGGGATGGTGTGGGTTCCCCCGCACGAGGGATTCGTCGCGGGGATCCCGCACCGATGCTTCGTCCGTAGCGCTGCGGTCCTCTCCCAGGAGCACACAACCGTGTATCTGAACTGCGATCGATCGGGGGATCGGTGGTAGCCCGGCCGAATCATCTTCGGCTGCTGGACGCCGATGCCGCGGCCGGCGATCCGACCCTCGTCGAGTCGTACCGGCGCCTCGCGGACGTCTTCCACGAGGTGCTCGCCGAGCAGAGCCTCGACGCCCTCCTCGTGCGCATCGCGGACGCCGTCGGCGATCTCATCCCGCTCGACACGCTCACGATCTACGAGGCCGACGAGACGAAGCGGATCCTGAAGCCGGTGCTCGTCCGCGACGTCTACGCCGACGAGATCATGAGCACGACGATCAGCTTCGCCGAGGGGATCACCGGCTGGGCGACACGGCATCGCGAAGCCGTCCTCTGCAACGAGGCCCACCTCGACCCGCGCGTGCAGACTGTGCCCGGCACGCCGAACGAGCCCGAGGCCCTCATCTGCATCCCGCTCATCGCGCGCGGCCAGCTCAAGGGAGCGCTCAACATCTACCGCGAAGGCGAGGGGGTCGCCTTTGCGGAGATGGACTTCGAGATCGCGAAGCGCTTCGGCGACGCGGCCGCGCTCGCGCTGGACAACGCCGAGAGCCGGGCCCGCCTCGAGCACCAGGCGCGCACCGACTCGCTCACCGGCCTCTTCAACCACAGCGTCTTCTACGAGCGCCTCCTGCAGTCGCTCCAGGAGTCGAGCCGCACGCACATGCCTCTCGCCGTGCTCATGCTCGACATCGACGACTTCAAGCATGTCAACGACGTCCACGGCCACGCCGTCGGCGACGAGCTGCTTCGCTTCCTCGCCGAGGCTCTGCGCGCGATCGTCCGGCCGGAGGACGTCATCTGCAGGCTCGGCGGCGAGGAGTTCGCGGTCGTGATGGACGGCTGCGGCGGCGAGGACGCCGTGCGCGTGGCCGACCGCGTTCAGACCCGCCTCGCCGAGGTCGACTTCCCCGGAATCGGCCGGATGACCGTCTCGGTGGGTCTCGCTCTCGGCCCCGAGCACGCGATGAACCCGCGCGAGCTCGCCGCGTGCGCCGAGGCGGCGATGATGACGGCGAAGGCGCAGGGCAAGAACCAGGTCGTCCTCTACCAGGAGGAGGGGACGCGGCGGCCGGATGCGCCGGGAGTGGAGCGCGACGTCCGCTCGATCGCGCATCTCAAGATGTTGCAGAGCCTGACCGGGCGGCTGAATCGCCTCAACGACGTCCGGGAGATCGGCGACGCGATCGCGGCCGAGCTCCGGTCGCTCGTCGACTACCACAACTGCCGCGTCTTCGTCGTCGACAGCGACGAGCTCATCCCCGTCGCATTCCTCGGCGACCTCACGTCGGGCATGGACTCGCTCTCGCTCGACATCCTGCGGAAGCGGGTCGGCGAGGGAGTCACGGGCCGCTGCGCGGAGCTCGGCGAGTCGATCGTCGTCGGCGACGCGGCGAACTGCGAGTTCGGACAGCAGATCGAGGGGACCGACGCGATCGAGGAGTCGCTCCTGGCCGTCCCGCTCCGGTACGGCTCGCGCGTCGTCGGCGTGATCGTCGTCTCGAAGCTCGGGCTCGATCAGTTCGACGAGGACGACGTGCGTCTGCTCGAGGTGCTCGCGGGCCATGCCGCGGTCGCCGTCGAGAACGCGAGCCTGTACGAGGCGGCGCGGCGCGAGGCCGAGAGCGCGACGTCGCTGCTGGAGTTCGGCCGTGAGCTGGCGACCCTCGTCGAGATCGACGACATCGCGCGCAGGGTGACGGAGCTCTCCGCGGAGATCCTCGGCAGCCGCAACACCTCCTTCTACCTCGGGGCAGGCGACGGGCTTCGTCTCGAGGCCGAGCACGGGCACTCACCCGAGACCGCCGCCGAGCTGGCCGCGCGGCCCTTGCCGCTCGCCGCCCTGGACGTGACCAGGGATCCGTACATCGCCGAGCCGGAGGAGTACGAGCCCCGCATCGGCCGGGAGGCGCCCGTCCCCGGCGGCCGGTACGCGGTGGCGCCGTTCGACATCGACGGCCGCGCCGCGTGCCTCGTCGCGCTCGTCGAGTCGGACGACTTCGGGGAGCGCGAGCTCGCGCTGCTCGGAGGCCTCGCGCAGCAGGCAAAGCTCGCGATCGCGAACGCCTCGAGCTACGAAGGGCTCGAGCGGACGTTCGTCTCGACGGTCGAGGCGCTCGCCAACGCGCTCGAGGCGAACGACGAGTACACGTCCACGCACGCACGCTGGATCACCGACCTCTCTCTCCGCGTCGGCCGCGAGATGGGCCTCGACGAGCGCGCGTTGAAGTGCCTCGAGCTCGGCGCGCTGCTGCACGACATCGGCAAGATCGGCATCCCGAGCGACGTGCTCTCGAAGCCCGGACGGCTGACCGCGGCGGAGCGCAAGCTCGTCGAGACGCATCCTGAGCTCGGCGAGCGCATCATCGCGCCGATCGACCGGCTCCAGGTCGTGCGGCCGATCGTCCGTCACTGCCACGAGCGGTGGGACGGTCGCGGCTACCCGGACGGCGTCGCGGGCGAGGACATCCCGCTCGAGTCGCGGATCATCTTCGTCTGCGACGCGTATCACGCGATGACCACCGACCGGCCCTACCGCCGGGCGCTCAGCCATCGCGAAGCCGTGCGCCGGCTCACCGAGGCCGCCGGCACCCAGTTCGATCCGAACGTCGTCGAGGTCGCGCTCCGCGTGCTCGAGCAGCACGTCGAGCAGCCGATGGACGCCGACTAGCCCGCGACCGCGAGGTCCGGCTCCCCGCCTTCGAGCGTGTGGGCGAGGCGGCGGAACGGGCCATCGGCCCTCAGCAGCTCCTGCTCGGTGCCGCGCTGGATGACCTGGCCGTTCTCGACGACGAGGATCTCGTCGGCGCGCCGGACGGTCGACAGCCGGTGGGCGATGATGATCGAGGTGCGGCCGTGCAGCAGCCGGTCGAGCGCACGCTCGATGAGCACCTCGGTCGGACGGTCGATGTTCGAGGTCGCCTCGTCGAGTACGAGGATGCGCGGATCGGCGAGCAGTGCCCGCGCGATCGAGATGAGCTGACGCTCGCCCGCCGACAGTCCCGCGCCGCCCTCGCGCACCTCGTGATCGAGGCCGCCCGAGAGTCGCGCGGCCACCCGGTCCACCCCGACCGCGGCCGCTGCGGCAGCGACCTCCTCGTCGGTCGCGTCGGGCTTCGCGAAGCGGATGTTCGTCGCGATCGTGCCGCTGAAGAGGAACGGATCCTGGAGCACGACACCGAGCTGGCGCCGGTACGACCGAAGCTGGACGTCTCGCAGGTCGTGCCCGTCGACGCGAACGGCCCCTGTGTCGGGGTCGTAGTGGCGGCCGATCAGCCGTGCGAGGGTCGACTTCCCGTGACCCGACTCGCCGACGAGCGCGAAGCATCCGCCCGGCTCGATGTGGAACGAGACCCCGTGCAGCACGGGGTCCTTGCCGTAGGCGAAGACGAGCGAGTCGAGCTCGAGGTCGCCTTCGAGGCGCGGCAGCGGCGTCGCGCCGGGGCGGTCGTGGATCTCCGACTCCTCGTCGAGGATGCTCGCGATCTTGACCATCGCCGCGCTGGCCGACTGAAGCTGCCCGTACACGTCCGAAAGCTCCTGCAACGGCTGGAAGACGAGCTGCAGGAGGTAGATCGCCGTGATCAGCGTCCCGATAGTGAGCGTGTCCTGCCGGTACAGGTGCGAGCCGAAGTAGACGACCGCTCCCATCGCGAGCACGCCGAGGAACTCGATGGACGGGAAGAAGGTCGAGAAGATCTTCTGGACGTACGTCGCCTGGGCGCGATTGGCGTCGTTCAGCGCGTCGAACTCGGTCTGGAAGCGGCGCTCGCGGTTGAAGGCCTGCACGACCGCCATCCCGGCGACCGACTCGGCGATCTGGGCCGTCACCGCCGCGATCCGGTTGCGCTGCTCGACGTTCGCCGCGTGCGAGACGCGCTGGAACCAGCGCGAGAGGACGAGGGCCGGCGGCAGGACGCCGAACGAGATGAGCCCCAACCGCCAGTCGTCGATGAGCAGGGCGGCGACGGCGGCCGGCAGGAGGATCACGTTCGAGATCAGGGTCGGCATGCCCTGCGAGAGCACGTCCGAGACCGCGTCGACGTCGCTCGTCAGGCGCGCGATGATCCAGCCCGCCTTCTGCTGGGAGAAGTAGCGGAGCGAGAGGCCGGTGAGATGGTCGAAGAGGTCGCGGCGCAGGCCGATCACGACGGCCTGCCCGATGGTCGCGAGACCGCGGATCAGGCGCGCCTGCAGGAGCCAGCCCGCTGCGGCGACCCCGAGGTAGACGCCGACCGCGATCGTCAGCTGGCGCTCGTTCCCGACGAGCACCTTCTGCGTCCCGGTTCCCTTGTAGACGGCGATTCCGTGGTCGATCGCGTACCGGACGATCAGCCACCCTCCGGTCTGCGCCGCCGCGTTGCCCGCGCCGACGAGAACCATCAACGCCGCGAACCGCTTGCGCCCCTCCATGTACTTCCAGAGGCGCCTCACGCCGCCACCACCTCGTCTCCGAACAGCGTCGCGAACTCGCCGCCCGCCCGCAGCAGGTCGGCGGGCGTCCCGTGCTCGACGATCCGTCCGTCGCGCAGGACGACCGCCCGGTCGGCGATCTCGACGGTGGAGAGGCGCTGTGTCGCGACGAGCACGGTGCGGCCGGCGAGCGCGGGCCGCAGACGCTTGACGAGGCGCCGCTCGGTGAGCGTGTCCACCGCGGACAGCGGATCGTCGAGGACGACGACGCGCGCGCCGGCGACGAGCGCACGCGCGAGCGCGACTCGCTGCCGCTGTCCGCCGGAGAGGTTGACGCCGCGCTCGCCGATCAATGTGTCGTAGCCCTCGGGGAGGTTCGGCGCGAAGGCGTCGACGCCGGCCGCCTCGCAAGCTGCGAGCACCTCGTCCCAGTCGGCCTCCTCGCGGCCCGCGGTGAGGTTCTCGCGCAGGGGGACCGAGAAGAGCACGGGCCGCTGCGTGACGAGGGCGACGTCGGCTCGGAGCTCGGCGATCGGGATCTCGCGCGTGTCGACTCCTCCGATCCGGACCTGGCCGCCGGTCGGGTCGTAGAAGCGGGGCAGCAGGTTGAGGAGCGAGGTCTTGCCGGAACCGGTCGAGCCGCAGACGGCCACGATCTCGCCGGGCTCGACGACGAGATCGAGCCCGCACAGCACGTCCACCTCGCCGCCGTACGCGAAGCTCACGTTCTCGAAACGGACGCCGAGCGGGCCGGACGGGAGGTGGCGCGGAGTCTTGGGCTCGGGCAGGGGCTCGATCCCGTCGAGCCAGCCGAAGCTGCGTCCCGCGGAGGCGAGCGCCCGCTGCGCGAGGTCGAGGATCCAGCCGATCGCCTCGAGCGGCCAGACGAGCTGGAGCAGCAGCGTCTCGAAGAGCACGAACTGGCCGATCGTGATGTTCCCGTCGATCACCGCCCTGCCGCCAAAGAAGACGACCGCGGCGACCGAGAGGGCGGGCAGGTAGTAGAGGCCGGGCACGTGCTGCGCCTCGACGCCGGCCTGGCGGAGAGCGGCGGAGCGGACGCCCTCGGCCCTGTCGCCGAAGCGATTGCGCACGTCGTCCTCGCGGCCGAACGCCTGCACCATCTCGATTCCGACGACTGCCTCGTCGGCCGCCTCGGTCACGTCTCCCTTGCGCGCCTGGACCTGGCGGGAGATGGGCGAGACGCGATGTCCGAAGCGGTAGGCGAGCAGCCCGATCGGCGGCAGGGCCACGGCCGCGTACAGCGTCAGCCACGGGTCGACGAGGGCGAGGACGATGCCGACGGCGATGATCATCATCACGCTCTGCATCCCCTGCACGAGCCCCCACCCGATGAAGTAGCGGATCGGGTAGAGGTCGTTCGTCGCGCGCGAGAGGACCTGTCCGGTCGCGTGCCGGTCGTAGAACGCGCGCGGGTAGCGAAGATAGGCCCGGTAGAGGAGCTCGCGCATCCGGGCCTCGATCCGGACGCCGATCCGAGCGGTGGCGAACCGCCGGTTGAAGGCGACGATGCCGCGGGCGAGTGCGAGCGCGGCGACGATCGCGAGGTACGGCCAGAGCGGTTGGGGGTGCTGTCCCGGGCGCAGGTGACTCGTGTCGATCGAGTTGTCGATCGCGCGCTGGATCAGGATGGGAATCGTGACCGAGATCAGCGTGTAGACGAGCGAGCACGTCAGCCCGAAGATCCCCAGCCGCCACTGCTCGCGCCAGAGCCCGAGCAGGCGTCGGAAGGTCGGCAGCAGGCCGAGGTCGGATGGGTCGACGGGGTTCACATACGTGGACATGGCGAAACGCCCGGCGCACCAGGCTCCCCGGCCATGGCACGCGAGCAGGCCCTCGACGATACCAGCGCCGTCGGCGCCGCTTTAGCTGCGTTTCCTGAGCTGCGGGTCGGCGAGCATGCTGCTGCGCCGGCGCTTCGCGGTTGCGGCGGGGTCGAGATCCGGCTGGACGGGCGGCTGCGGCAACGGAGTGGGAGGCGGGGGATCGCCATCGGGCTCGGCCTCCCGGACGGGCTCCGGCTCGCTGGGCGCGCCGCCGAGCCGCTTGCGCTCCTCCTGGAGCTGCATGCGCAGCCCGGCGAGCTCTCGCTCCACCTTCCGGATCGACTGCTCCCGCTCGTCGAGCCGGTCGCGCTCGGCCTTGGCGAGCGCCAGCTCCTGCACGGCCTCCCGCTCCCGCTGCTCGGCTTCGGCGATCTTGCGGGCGAGTTCCTCGGAGCGGTCGGGGCCGACCGGAGCGGCCGGAGCCGCAGACGCAGGAGCCCGCCGCCGTCCCTGCCGGCCGGCGACTTCGAGGCGCAGCGCCTCGAGCTCCTTCTCGCGCGCGGCGACGTGCTGCGCGTGCTCGCGCAGCCTTCGCTTCATCTCCTCGACCTCAGCGAGCGCCTGCTCGTAGCGGCCGCGCATGTCGAGCCCGTCGGTCACAGGCTGAAGTGTGGCGTCGAAACCGGCTGGTGGCAACCGGGATCGAGCACTCCGTCGTATTTAAGCGGGCGTTCACCTGCCCGTAAGTCCTGCGAGAGAGACGGCTGCAACGGTCGGAGGCGTGCGCGGAGAACGGCTCTGCGCGACTCCCTGGGAGGTTCAAGCGTGAAGAGACTTCGGTTCATTGCTCTGCTCGTCGTCGCCTCGGCAGTCGCCGTCACTGTGACGAGCGCGGCCGGCGCGTCGACCGGCGGGCCTCGGGCAGCCGCCGTGGTCGGCCACGTGTACGTCGACGACAACACGGCTCCCGGCAACACCGTGGCCGGCTTCGATCGTCACAGCGACGGCAGCCTCACGGCGATGGCAGGGTCCCCCTTCGCGATCGGTGGCTCGGGCGCCGGACATCCGGACGCGTCGCAGGGCTCGCTCCAGCTGAGCGCGGACGGCCGCTACCTCTTGGCCGTCGACGCCGGCAGCAACCAGATTTCCGTCCTGCGGATCAAGGCCGACGGCTCGCTGCAGGCCGCCCAAGGGTCCCCGGTCGCCTCCGGCGGCGTCGACCCGGTCGGCATCGCCGTCCACGGCGATCTCGTGTACGTCGCGAACGCGGGTCCCGGCGCGGCCCCCGGCGACACGAACTACACGGGCTTCCGCCTCGATCCCGGCGGGCATCTGAGGGCGATCCCGAACTCGACCTATGTGCTGCCGAACGGCTCCCAGCCGGGACAGATCCTCTTCAACGAGGACGGATCGCGGGCTGCGGGCACGCGCGTCGCCACCTCGCAGATCGACAGCTTCACCGTCGGCGGCGATGGGCGGCTGACCGCCGCACCGGGGTCGCCGTACGACGCCCAGGCCTTTACGCCGGCCCAGGGCTTCGGTCAACTCGGCAGCGAGTTCGATCCGATCGACCCGAACCAGCTCTTCGTCTCCGATGCGCACACGGCCGCCGGAGGGGCCGCCTTCCCGGGCCTCGCCTCGAGCTTCGCGGACGCCACCGACGGCGCGCTCACGGCGGTCGGCCCCCCGGTCGCGAACGACGGCGGCGCCTCCTGTTGGATCGAGATCAGCCGCGACGGACGCTTCCTCTTCGTCGTCAACACCGCCTCGGCGTCGATCTCGAGCTACTCGATCGGAAGCGGAGGTTCGCTCACCTTCCTCCGGAGCACCGGCCCCGGCCAGATCGGCGCCGGCGCCGAGGACGCGCGTCTCTCACCCGACGGCTCGACGCTCTGGGTCGTCGAGTCGGGCACGAACGCGGTCACGGGCTTCACCGTCGACGGCGGCACGCTCACGCCTCTGACTCGGGCGGCCGGTCCCGCGGGAGCAACACCTTCGGGCATCGTCGTCGACTGACGCCCCGGCGGCCGGATACAGCGATGGCGGCGGCGGAACGATCGCCGCCATCGCGTCCGCGCCCACCTCGCCGCTGGACCGCGGCCACCCGTTCGGCGTATGCTCGGCCGGACTTCGTCGGGGGCGAGGACCCTCTGGGCCGCACTGGAGCAGCACTCGTTGGGCGCCGTCTCCCTCAACTTCCCGGGGCTCGGCGAGGAGAAGGAGGCGCTCGCCCGAGCCGGCTACGAAGAGACCGACCGTCTCGCCGCGCTCAAGGCGAAGTACGACCCGGAGAACCTCTTCCGGATGAAATCAACGTCCCGCCTGCGAGCCGAGCGCCGGCCGCCCTCCGAGCGGAACATCTACCGCGCCGCGCAGGCGTCTGTAGACCGCGAAGAAGTCGCGGTCGTCGGGGACGAGGTAACGGGTCGCCGGCTGTTGGAAGTTCGGGACGACCCTCGTAGGAATCAGATCGCCGTGGTGCCGGTACGTGATCAGGGTCGGCCACTCGGGATTGATGTCGAGCTCCATCGCGCGCACCGCGCCGGCGCGCTGGAGGATCCGGGCAAGCGTCGTGACCGTCTGGTAGTCGGCGGCGGCGTAGACGAGGTTGCCGCGCCGATCGATTCCGACTCCGGTGCGCCACACGCGGACGGCATTGCCGAGCGTGAACCCCCACGCAGAGCTGTCGTCGAGCTTCGGGCTGAGCCGTCCCCGATCGATGATCAGGGGCAGGCTCTGCCGTGCCCAGGCGATCGCGGGACCTGGAGCCGGCCCGCCGGTCCAGTCCGCGACGTCGACCCGGCCGTTCCTGTAGGCGACGAGCGTGGCGAGCCCTCGCCGCAGGGGCTCGTTCACATGGCCGTTGAGGGCGTCGCCGTTGAGGCCATCCTGGTAGATGAAGCCGCTGTTGAACGTCGCCAGCAGCCGCCAGCGCTGGTCGTGCGGAATCTCCTCCGGGCCGCGCAGGCTTGCGTGCGGAGGCTCGTACCGGCCGGGGTAGTACGCGACCGCGGTGCGCGTGTGGTCGAACCAGGCGACGTAGGCGACGATCCGCGGGTAGTCGCGCTCGGTCCGGAAGGTCGTCACGAGGACGGGCGCCTTGCCGTCGATCGCGGGGCCGGTCGGCTTCCACACACCTTCGCCGCGCAACGGGTGGGCGAAGACGGGCGTGATCGGCGCGGGCCAGGGCTTCGCGTGGCCGGCGCGTGACCGGAGTCGGTCCCTGCCCGCGAGACCGACGGCCGGTAGTGCCTTCAGCTGCGGGCCGCCCTTCTTCGGCGCCTGCCAGCTGTAGTAGACGTGCTCGGCGTCGTCGACGAGCCAGTTGAAGTGGTGCAGCCGCAGCCATTCGACGGTGCGCACGCCGAGGGGCAGGCTCGAAGGGAGCAGGGCCATCCTCGTCCAGGACACGACGGCCGGCAGCAGGCAGACGAGGAGGACGATCGGTAGCCACCTCCGCAGCCGGAACCGCGAGCTTCTCGCCGCCATGCGCCGTCCGACCGCCGGGCTACCCGCTCAGACGGATCTCGCCGTCGACGCTGGTTCCGGCCTCGTTCGGCGTCCAGCTCGCATCGATCTTCCGCAGACCGCCGCCCGGGAGCCGACACGTCCCGGAGAAGCTCGTGCCGCCCACGCTGGTCACCTGCCCGTGGCAGACGTCGCCGCTCGGAAGGTATTCGAGCTGGAGGGAGGTCCTCTCGAGCCGTTGGGGCGCCACGAGGAGGTCGGCGCGTACGAGGAGCTTCTGGGGGCCGCCGGCCTGGCCGACGAAGGAGACGATCTGCTTCAGCCGGGTTCCGCTGCGAGTGACGTTGCCGGTGAGGCTCTCGTCGACGTTCGCAGCGTTCCAGGCCGGCGAGGAGTGGCGCAACGGGCCGACGATGAGCAGGGGCAGCGCGACGACCGTCACCGCGCCGGCGGTCGCGATGCGGGCGGAGCGGAACGCGTGCCGGCCGAAGCGCCAGAGGAGCAGCATGAGAACGGTCGCCACCGAGACGCCGTAGAGGATCGCGAGCCAGGCCGCGCCGCGGTCGGTTCCGGCCATGAGCCCGTGCAGCGACGCGAATGCCCAGACGGCGAAGTTGAGGTAGTGCGCGGTTCGCCAGAAGCGATGCGGCAGCCGCCGCCGGTAGTGGTTCGTGATCGCGAGGGCGAGCAGGAGCTCGGCGGCGGCGACGCCGAGGCCCGTCCAGAGCGGCCGGTAGCTCGAGGTGAACGGAACGACCAGCTGGACGACGGAGAAGGGCAGGAACGAGTCGACCGCGATCGCGAGCACGTGGACGCCGATGAGGGAGCCGACGAGGAGCCCGCCGAACCGGTGGATCTCCTCCACGGAGAAACGCGGCCAGCGCCGATTCTGCGCCTTGCCTCCGAGTGCCAGGCCGAGCGAGACGACGAGGCTGAGCACGACGTAGGCCGCGACGCCGGAGGCACGTGCGGCGTACCAGATCGCGGGGCTCGAGCTCAGGTGCATGCGTGAACGCTCCGGGTGGCAGCCGCCCACGTCTCGTTCTCGACGGTCTCGCCGTCGACCGCGACGAAGCGACCCGCGATGCCGCGCGCGTCGAGCCATTCGGGCCCGTCCATTCCGAGGAGGAAGCCGGCCTTCGCGGCGACGTCTGCGTCGAGGCAGGTCGCGCCGGATGCAGTCACCTGCTCCCAGGGAGAGTCGCTCGGAACGCTCGTGCTCGCGTCGACGAGATGCGCGCCGCGTGAGGCCGTGCCGCTCGTCGCCAGGCCGCCGGCGACGACGCGAACGGCTCCGCCGGCAGGAAGCGCGACGTCGACGGGGCCACGCACAGCGAGATCGCCGCCGACGCATACGAAGCCCGGGCCGTCGAGCTCCGCGACGGCGTCGTCGACGGCCAGCGCCTTGACCACGCCGTTCAGGTCGAGAGCGAGCCCCGGCGAGCGGGAGAGCAGCCGTCCCGCGACGGCGACCTCCGTCCAGCGGCCGCAGAGCGTCGGGTCGACGAGGCCGTCCGTGTCGGACGCGACGTCGAGTGCGGTCTCCAGTGCGTCCGCGAAGAGCCTCGAGATCCGCAGCACCCGCGCCGGCGACGCATTGACGCGGCAGAGCTCCGAGTGCGGCCGGTAGAGGCTGAAGGTCTCCTCCCAGCGCTCGAGCGCGCCGGCGACCGCCGCCTGCGAGCCGCCGGTGATCGTGACGTCGCAGCCCATGGCCCGGAACCGCCGCACGTCCGCGCCGCTCACGACGTCGAGCTTGCGACCGGGGGAGGCTGCACCGCCGGCGCGATCTGCCCGCCCTGCGCCGCGCTGCGGCGCACAGCGCGCTCGAAGGAGGAGGGAGCGCCGAGAGACTTCGCCTTCCCCTTCGTATGTCCCGGGGCATGCGTCTTCGCGCCGACGAAGGCCACGCCGAAGACGACGGCCGTCAGCAATCCGATCGCCCTCTTGGCGGTCCGGGCCCGTGCGCGCGCCGGCTGAATGCGGGAGTTGCCCATTTCGGGCGCAGGGTGCCCGCCCGCGATGAGAGGTCCATGTGAGGCGGCTGGGAGCCGCCCGAGGATCGGACGGCGCCGTCTTCAGACGGTTCTCACGGACGCCTGCTGGACTACCGGCGTGCCGGACCGGCAACCTTCTCCCCGCATGAGGCAAAGGCGGAGACGCATCCGCGCTCGCCGGGCGGCGCTGGTCGTCGTGCTCGCGATCGTGACGGCCGGAGGAGTCGCGCTCGCCGCGGCCCGGGGCAACCACGCCGGTCACTCGCAACCGCCCGCGCGCAAGGCGAAAGCCGCTCCGCTTCAGCGGCCGCCTGCCGCGGAGGCCGGCCTGCTCCCCTGGCAGCTCCGCGCGCCGCTCAGCCGCGAGTCCGTCCTGCCGCGCGTCGGAACCCGGCACGAGCTTGTCGTGCTCGGCGGCCTGACGTCCGGGGGCGTATCCAGCAGCGTCGTCGACGTTCTCGACACGAGAAACGGCGCGCTCACGCCGCACGGCGCGCTTCTCAAGGCGACGCACGACGCGGCCGGCGCGGCGCTCGGGTCGCGGCTGCTCGTGATCGGCGGCGGCACGACGGCCCCGTCCGGATCGACGCAGATCCAGAGCGGCGGCCGGACGGCCGAGAGCGGTGCGCTCGGCGGAGCTCGTGCCGATGCGGCGGCCGTGACGATCGGCCACACCGCGTACGTGGTGGGCGGATACGACGGGTCGGCGATGGACGCCGAGGTGGTCGCGACGACCGACGGGCGGCGGTACCGGCCGGTGGCAGCGCTGCGGGTTCCCGTGCGCTATCCGGCTCTCGCCGTGCTCGGCTCGCGGATCTACGTCTTCGGCGGCCAGACGGCAAACGGAAAGCCGAGCGGGGCCGTCCAGGTCGTCGACCCGTCCAAGCGGACGGCGCACGTCATCGGACGGTTGCCCGTTCCGGTCTCGGCCGCTGCGGCCGGCGTGCTCGACGGCACGATCTACCTCGCCGGCGGGCGGGCCGCACGAGGGCCGACCAAGGCGATCTACGCGTTCGTGCCGCAGAGGAACTCGTTCCTGCGGGCCGGGTCGCTGCGCGTCGCGACGGCGAACGCCGGCTCCACCGTGAGCGACGGACGGCTCTGGATCGTCGGAGGCGAGTCGAACGGCGGCCGGCCGAGCAGCGCCGTCCAGATGGTCGTTCCGAACCCGGGCTTCGGACGCGCGGGGGATCCGGGCGCGGGCTCGCCGTTCGCGGGCGACAAGCTGCTCATCGCGGACCGGGGGAGCGACCGGCTGCTGCTGCTCGACGATCGCGACAAGGTCATCTGGCGCTATCCGGGGCCCGGTCGAGCGGCGCCGCACGGCGGCTTCTACTTCCCGGACGACGCCTTCTTCATCCGGCACGGGACGGCGATCGTCTCCAACCAGGAGGACAACGACACGATCGTCGAGATCGCGTTCCCCTCGGGACGCATCGTCTTCCAGTACGGACACCCGCGCCAGCCGGGAAGCGCGAAGGGATACCTCAACACGCCCGACGACACCTATCTCCTCCACAACGGCGAGATGAGCGTCGCGGACGCCGTGAACTGCCGCGTCCTCGTGATCGACCCGCGTACGAAGCGCGTCATCCACCAGATCGGCACTCCGGGCCGCTGCGAGCACGACCCGCCGAACGCGCTCGGATCGCCGAACGGCGACACGCCCCTGCAGGATGGGAACCTGCTCGTCTCCGAGATCAACGGCAGCTGGATCGACGAGCTCACGCCGTCGGGCCGGCCCATCTGGAGCACGCACCTCGCCATCGGGTATCCGTCCGACCCGCAGCAGCTCGGCCCGGACCGCTACCTCGTCGCCGACTACGAACGCCCCGGTGCGATCGTCGAGTTCGACCGGCGAGGGCGGATCGAGTATCGCTACCAGCCCGCGAGCGGGCCCGGTGAGCTCGACCATCCGTCCCTCGCCGAGCGCCTCCCGTCCGGCGTCTTCATGATCAACGACGACTACAACGACCGGATGGTCGCGATCGACCCGACCACCAAGGCCCTCGTCTGGCAGTACGGCGTGACCGGGCACCCGGGCACCACGCCGGGACTCCTGAACACTCCGGACGGCTTCGACCTCCTCGCCCCGGGCGGCACGACGCCGACGCACCCGACGACAGGCTGATCGATGCGCGTTCTCGTGGTCGAGGACGAGCGGAAGCTCGGCGAGCTCCTCCGCCGCGGCCTCGACGAGGAGGGCTACGCGGCGGACCTCGCCGACCGGGGCGAGGAGGCGCTGTGGATGGTCCAGGCCGTCTCCTACGACGTGATCGTGCTCGACGTGATGCTGCCGGGAGCGGACGGATTCGAGATCTGCCGCCGGCTGCGCGCCGACGGCATCTGGGTCCCGGTGCTCATGCTCACGGCGCGCGATGCGGTCGACGACCGGGTGCGCGGGCTGGACGTCGGGGCGGACGACTACCTCACGAAGCCCTTCGCCTTCGAGGAGCTCCTCGCGCGGATCCGAGCCCTGACTCGCCGCGCTCCCGCCGAGCGACCGCCGGTGCTCGAGATCGGCGATCTGCGGCTGGATCCGGCTGCGCATCGGGCCTGGCGCGGCGAGCGGGAGCTCGACCTCTCGGCGAAGGAGTTCGCTCTCCTCGAGCTCTTCATGCGACGGCCCGGCGTGACGCTCAGCCGCACGCAGCTCCTCGACGGCGCCTGGGACATGGCGTTCGAAAGCCGCTCGAACGTCATCGACGTCTACGTCCGCTACCTGCGGGAGAAGATCGACCGCCCGTTCGGCCGCCACTCGATCGAGACGATCCGCGGCGTCGGCTATCGACTCTGCGCCGAGCCGTGAGCAGGGTTCCGATCCGCGTCCGCCTCACGCTGGGCTTCGCCGGGGCGATGGCGGTCGTGCTGGCGGCGATCGGGATCTTCGTCTACCAGCGCGTCGCCAACGAGCTGCTCGGAACGGTCGATCAGACGCTCCTCGGGCAGGTCGACGAGATCCGCACGGGCAACGTCGACACCGACACGGGCAGCGGCCCCACCCTCGCGCAGTCGTTCTCGCCCCGCGGGGAGCTCCGCCGTTCGCAACCTCCGCACCTGCCACCGCTCGTCGGGCACCGGGTCGTCGTGCAGGCCTTCGCCGGTGGACGGGTCTGGCTGGACGAACCGATCCGGTACCACACCGGCAGGTGGCGCGTCCTCGTCGCGGCTCTTCCCTCGGGACAGGGCGTCGCCGTGCTCGCACGCTCGCTGGATTCCCGGGACGAGTCGCTCGATCATCTGCGCCACGAGCTCCTGCTCTTCCTGCCGCTCGCGTTGCTCGCCGCGTCGCTCGGCGGGTACGCGCTCACGGCACGGGCTCTGAGGCCGGTCGAGCTCCTGCGGAGGCAAGCCGGTGCCGTGAAGGCGGGCGAGCCGAGCCGCCTGCCCGTGCCGCCTGCGCGAGACGAGGTGTCCCGGCTGGCGCAGACCCTGAACGAGATGCTCGACCGCCTGCAGGCGGCAGTCGAGCACGAGCGGCGCTTCGTCGCCGACGCGAGCCACGAGCTCAGGACCCCGCTCGCACTGCTCCGTACCGAGCTCGACCTCGCGCTGCGCCGCCCGCGGTCCCGCGAGGAGCTCGAACGCGCCCTGCGCTCGGCCGCCGACGACGCTCAGCGTCTCTCTCGGCTCGCCGACGATCTGCTCCTCATCGCTCGCGCGGACCAGGGGCCGCTGCCGATCCGCCGAGAGGTCGTCGCGGCGAAGGACCTCCTGGTCGATGCCGCGAGCCGGTTCGAGAACCGGGCGAACTCGCTCGGGCGAGAGCTTCGGGTCGTGGAGACCGAGCTCCGCGTCGACGCCGACCCGCTGCGGGTCGCCCAGGCTCTGGTGAATCTCGTCGACAACGCCCTGACCCACGGCAGCGGCACGATCGAGCTCGAGGCGGTCGAGCGGGACGGGCTCGTCGAGCTTCACGTCGGCGACGCGGGCCCGGGCTTCCCGCCGGGGTTCCAGGCTCGCGCTTTCGACCGCTTCAGTCGTGCCGACGAGGCGAGAAGCGGTGGCGGCTCGGGGCTCGGGCTGTCGATCGTCGAGGTCGTCGCGCACGCCCACGACGGAGTCGCCGGGGCCGCCAACCGTGCGAGCGGGGGCGCGGACGTCTGGCTCTCGCTTCCGGAGGCGAGGCCGCCCTTCCGCGGACGGGCGACGACGACGATGGAGCGTACCGGGATCGAACCGGTGACCTCCGGCTTGCAAAGCCGGCGCTCTCCCAGCTGAGCTAACGCCCCGAGCGGAGCCAGTGTAAAGGTGGATTGGGCCTGCAGCTCAGGCCGCGCGCTCGAGCCGTTCCTCGACCCGCGCGCGGGCGACGATCTTCTCGCGGTCGCCGAAGCGCAGGCGGGCTCGAACCGCACGGTGCTCGTCCCAGAGGGCGTCCAGCTGGGCGTCGATCGCGTGGATCTCGCCCCGCACCTCTGGATCGTGCCGATCGGAGAGCTTGTGCCAGAGCTCCGTCCGCTCTTCGCTCAGGAGCTCGATCTCGGTGTGGATCTCTTCAAGCGTGCGCATGTCGTCTTTCAACGGACGGCATGCCCGTGGCATTCCGTGTGAATCCTCAGCGTTACCGGAACTGATATTCGCGCGGCTGCCGCCGGCTCCGCTGCGTGACGAGGAGAACGAGGCCCGTCGCGAGCCCGAACGCGAAGCCGCCGATGTGCGCGAAGAACGCGACGCCGCCGCCCGACTGCGGGTGCAGCAGCGAGAGGCCGCCCGTCCACGCCTGCAGCGCGATCCAGATGCCGAGGAACCAGATGGCGGGGATCTCGCGGATGAAGATGATCCCGATGAAGATCAGCGTCAGCACCTTTGCGCGCGGGAGAAGGACGAAGTAGGCACCGAGCACTCCGGCGATCGCGCCGCTCGCGCCGACATTCGGGATGCTCGCGCCTTGCGCGCTGGCGAACTCCAGGGTCACGAAGCTCTGGACGGCCATGGCGACGACGCCGGCGGCGAGGTACCAGAAGAGGAACCCGACGTGTCCGAGCGCGTCTTCGACGTTGTTGCCGAAGATCCAGAAGAAGAGCATGTTGCCGAGGATGTGCTCCCAGCCGGCGTGCATGAACATGCCCGTGAAGACGCCCTCGTACCAGGGCAGCGCGTGGAAGCCGGGCGGCAGGTGGCACGGCCCGTGCAGCGCGCACGGGTAGAAGCCGTCCCGGAACACGTGCACGTCGACGCCCGGGCTGCGCAGCTCCCAGAACCACACGAGGAAGTTCACGACGATCAGTCCGACCGTGACGAAGGGGATCGTCCGGCCGGGGACGCTGTCGCGCAGCGGGAGCATCGGCGGAGTTTAGGGTCCGAAGAGACTTGACATCCACACACTGAGGTTTTATTCTGCTCTAAGCAACAGGTATCACGGCACCAAGGAGGAAACACATGGCCACGCTTGTTCGCTGGGAGCCCTTCCGCGAGCTTGCGGCCGTGCAGAACGAGATGAGCCGGTTCATGAACGGCCTTCTCGAGGGCAACGGCCAGGCAACGCAGAGCTGGGTTCCGACTGCCGATGTCTGGGAGACCGACGACGAGGTCGTCTATGCGTTCGACCTCCCCGGGATTCCCGAGGACCGGATCTCGGTGGAGCTCGAGGACGGCGCGCTGACGATCACCGGCGAGCGCGCTCGCGAGCACCAGGTGGAGGACGGGAAGTACTTCCGGTTCGAGCGGCGCTTCGGGTCCTTCTCGCGCACGATCGGTGTGCCGCAGGGCGTGAACGAGGACGCCGTCTCGGCGAAGTACGAGCACGGCGTGCTCGAGGTGCACGTGCCGAAGCCGGAGCAGCCGAAGCCGCGCAAGATCGAGATCGGAGTCGGCGGCCACAAGACGATCGAGGGCAAGGCCGAGGAGAAGTAGGGGTCTTCTCTCGTGCGACGCGCGTCGGGCGGCTGCGGCCGCCCGACTGCGTTCAGGCGGTGGCGAGCGCCTCGCGGATGCGATCGCCGACGGCCGCGAGCTCGAGGGTCTCGCCGGTCACGTCGCGGAGCAGCTCCTCGGCGGTCGGCTTCTGGCCCTCCGACCACAGCTCGCGGAGCAACGAGCCCGCCTCGCGGCGCGAGAACCACGCGTTGCCGAAGCGCTCCCGAAGGTGGGCGCGCAGCTGCGCTTCGAACGCCCAGGCGCGCAGGTACGCCGAGGCATAGAAGCCGCCGTCGATGTCCCCGAGGTAGTCGGCCGGGGCGGGCTCGACCGTCGTCGCGTCGCCGAGCAGCTCCACGTACCTCGGCTGCAGCGCCGTCGGATCCTCCGCCGCGTGGAACTCGAGCTCGTAGAGGAGCTTCGCGCAGTAGCGCCGCACGATCCAGAGAAGCTGCACGGCTCCTTCCGCCGCGAACTCGTACGGCCGGGGGAAGTCGAGCCGGCGCTCGAGCCACACCGGGTCGGTCGTCAGGTACTCGAGGAGCATCGCCCAACCCTCTGTGACCGCGCTGTCGCCCAGGCGCCGCTCCTCCGGCGCCAGCGAAGCGTCGGTGTGGGCGAAGTGCTCGGTGTGGCCGGCCTCGTGGAAGAGCGCCCGCCAGTCGTTCGGCCCCCCCTGCGGTTTCATCACGAGCACGACGCGCCCCGGGACCTCGATCGGAGAGCAGAACGCACGCGGATCCTTGGTGGCGCGCTCCTCGAGGTCGAGCTCGACGTTCCGCTGCTCGCGCAGGTCGATCCCGAGCTCCGCCAGCGTCCCTTCGAGCGCGGGCAGCATCAGGTCGGGCGGGAAAACAGAGTCCCAGTCGACGCCGCGCCATGCGCGTCCCACGTCCCAGCGGGCCACGTCGGCGAGGCCGATGCCGACACGCGAGCGGAAGAACCGGTCGCCGGTCTCCTCCCAGAGCCTCTCCGTGTCCGCGAGCAAACGGCGGCACTGCTCGGCGAGGTCGTCGAGCCCGAAGCCGAAGCTCCGGTACAGCTCGGCGTAGGTGGGGGAGCCGAGCCGCTGCGTCTCGCGCTGGACCACCCGCGCGGCCTGGAGCTCGAGTGCGTTCAGGTGTTCCTCGGTGAGTTCGTTCCTCGCCGCCTCGATCCGCTCGCGGACGGCGCGATCCTCCTCGTTCATCAGGCGCGGCCTGAGCATCCGGAAGGGGATCTCTTCGCCGCCGACCGTCGCCGTCAGCGTCGCCTCGAGCTCGGCGACCCGCTCCGCCTCCTCGCGGACGAAGCTGCCGAGATAGCCCTCGCAGGCGAATCGCCACAGCTCACGTCTGCGGCGGTCGCCGTCGACCGAGGCCCCGAGCGCGAGCGCCGTGTCGAGCTGCGTCAGGCGCTCGTGCCGCTCGTAGATCGGAGAGAGGTCGAACGTCTCCTTGTGTCCGGCGAAGTGGAGATAGTGCTCCTCGTCCAGCTCCGCGATGAAGCGGTCGGCCTCGGCGCTGAGCGCGTCGATCTCCCCTTGCTGAAGCGGCAGCGCCATGCGGGTTCGTAGGATAGACCCGTGCGCGAGATCTCCCTCAAGACCGAGCGGAAGACGCAGCTGATCGAGATCACCGATCTCGTTCGAGACGCGCTGGGCGGGACGAACGGCGCCTCGGCTGCGCTCGTGTACGTGCCGCACACGACTGCGGGCGTTGCGATCAACGAGCGGATCGATCCCGAGCTCGTGACCGATCTCGAGAATGCGTTTCACCGTGTGGTGGGGGACGACTGGGAGTGGCGCCACGACGACGAGGACGGGCCGAACGCCCCGTCCCACGCGCGCGCCTCGCTCGCCTCGAGCCCGCAGGTGCTCATTCCGCTCCGCGACGGAGGGCTCGCCCTGGGCACGTATCAGGGCGTCTTCTTCTGCGAGTTCGACGGGCCGCGCGAGCGCAAGATCTACGTCGCGACGCTGAGCTAGCGGTGGCCGCGCCCGTCGCCAGGGGCGACGAGCTCGAGCTCGACGTCGACTCGCTCGCGTACGGAGGGAACGGCGTCGCGCGGCTCGGTGGCTTCGTCGTCTTCGTGCGGCGCGGCCTCCCGGGCGACCGCGTCCGCGCGCGCGTCACCAAGGTCAAGCGCAGCCATGCCGAGGCGCTCGCGACCGAGGTGCTGCGGCCGGGGCCCGAGCGGGTGGAAGCGCCGTGTGCCCATTTCCCGGCCTGCGGCGGCTGCCGTTTCCAGGACCTCGCGTACGAGGCGCAGCTCGAGCAGAAGCAGCTCCAGGTGAGTGACGCACTGCAGCGGCTCGGTGGCATCGCCGAGCCTCCGCTCGAGCAGATCCTCCCGTGCGAGCCGGAGATCTTCCACTACCGCAACAAGCTCGAGTACTCGTTCACCTCGACGCCCGAGGGCGCAGCGCTCGGCTTCCACCGGGCGGGCCGCTGGGACGAGGTGCTCGAGATCGAGAAGTGCTGGCTCACCGACGAGCTTGGCAACGGGATCCGGGACGCCGTGCGCGCCTGGGCCCGCGAGGAGGGGCTCGAGGCGTACTCGCAGGCCGACGGGAGTGGCTATCTCCGCCATCTCGTCGTGCGCCAGGGCCGCAACACCGGCCAGGCGCTCGTCCAGCTCGTGACCGCGCCGGGCGAGCGATTCGAGCCGGGCTACCTCGTCGACGTCCTGCGCCGCTTCCCGGAGGTTCGTTCGGTCCACTGGTCGGTGAACGACACGCCCGCCGAGGTGACGAACCTCCCGACGCGGCTGCTCTGGGGCGAGGAGTGGATCGAGGAGGAGCTCTGCGGGCTTCGCTTCCGGGTCCGCCCGAACGCGTTCCTCCAGACGAACACGGCGATGGCCGAGCGGCTCTATGGGCTCGTGCGAGAAGCGGCCGGGCTGACCGGCGACGAGACCGTCTGGGATCTCTACTGCGGCATCGGCACGATCGGGCTCTCGCTCGCCGGCGACGCGCTGACCGTGTGGGGGATCGAGGTCTCGGAGGAGTCCGTCGCCTGCGCGCTCGAGAACGCGGAGCTCAACGCGATCACGAACGCAGCCTTCTTCGCCGGCAACGTCGGCGAGGTCGTGGAGGAGCTGCTCGAGCGCTCCGGGCCGCCGGACGTCGTCGTCGTCGACCCGCCTCGCGCCGGCCTGGCGGGCAAGGCGCTGCGACGGCTCGGCCGTATCGGCGCGCCCCGGCTCGTCTACGTCTCCTGCAACCCGACGACGCTCGCGGGCGACGCAAAGGCTTTACGCGAGGACTACGGCTACGAGCTCCGGCACGTGACGCCGGTGGACATGTTCCCGCACACGCCGCACGTCGAGTGTGTGGCGCTGCTCGAGCGTACGGCGTAGGCTCGGGGGGTGGCCGATTCCCCCGAGGAGAAGGAAGCGCTCGCGAAGCTCGACGAAGAAACTCGCGAGGTCGGGTGGGAGGAAGAGGACAAGGAAATGGCGCGCGACGTTCGGTTCTCGTTCGGGTTCGGCTGGCTGACTTCGATCTTTCATCCGGTTCGGTTTTGGAGCAAGGGCGATCCGACGCCCGGCAGCGAGCGAGGTCTCCGCGAGGCCTTGCACGACGGAGAAGAGCTAGGCGCCGCGGGGTCTCAGGCGCCGCCAGAGTAGGTCGCAGTTCGCGGCCAGGAAGCCGAACGAGAGAAAGGGCAGCGCCGGCAGGCCGTCGACGTTCGTCGCGTTGGCGATCACGAGCGTAAGTGCATACATCCCCGTCATCGCGAGCCACGTCCACCCGGGCCTGAGCCCCCAGCGCACCGCGGCGGCGAGGAAGAGGGCGAAGAAGAGGACGTCGGGCGGGCCGAGGCCCGCCGCCCGTCCGCCGGGGGCGACGAACGCGACGGCGACCGCCGAGTACACCTGGAAGTGGTGCTTGACGATGGTGTGCGTCGGTCCGGCGGCAACCGAGATCGCATCGACGAACGGGATGATCAGCGCAATGAGCAGCACCCAGCTCAGCTCCTCGAACAGCCAGAGGAACGCCCAGCCGGCGCACGTGTATGCCGCGAGCTTCAGGAAGTTCGAGGCGAGATGCGCGTCCGCCTCCCACGTCGCGACCGCTGCTGCGACGAACACGGCGAGTGCTGCCACGACCGTCCGGTGCCGTGACCAGAGCGGCAGGGCGAGGAAGATGAGCGCGAGCGTCGCCGGAAGCACTCCCGCGGCAATCACGGCGACCGCCGGCCAGACCGAGACCGCGTCCAGGTGCGGTGCGACGGCGTCCCACGTCACGACCGCGGCCGCGAGGACGACGAAGGCCGCTCCGCGCCTCAGTACGGAGGTGTCTGGCTCCACCACTCGCCGAGCACCTTGAAGGCGTTCCAGAACGCCGTCTTCGCCGGCTGCTCGTCGAGCGACTCGTCGATGTCGGGCGTGACGAGCCCCTGGATCGTCGGCGTGTACTCCTGGAGCTCGCCCTCGAGCAGGTCGAGCTCGCGCGCGAGCGGGAACCGGGCCGCGTTCAGGAAGGCGAGGGAGGGCTCGCCCATCGCGACGACGAGCTTCGGCTGGACGATGTGCAGCTCGCGCAGCAGGAAGGGCCGCGACTCGTCCTCGTCGCCGCCCGCGAACTTGAGACAGTTCGTCCCGTAGATCGCCATGGGGTCCACACGTAGTCGTTGCAGCGACTTCAGCAGTGCATTGCCGGCGCGGCCGTAGAACGCGACTCCCTCCTGCAGCTCCGAGGCCTGCGGTGCGTACTTGAGCAGGAAGACGTCGGCGAGCGGGTGGCCGGAGCCGAGCACCGGCACACGGGCGCTGCCCGCGGCATGCGCAAGCTCGTCGCCGAGGGCGTTGCTCTCGGTGATCGCTTTTTGCAGGTACTTCTCGTAGATCTCGTCGTTGGCCACGGTCACTTGTTGCCCCGGATGGATGGTTCGGGATCAGCGCACCCGTTCCTTGGGCGGTCCGGCGCATCGCCGTGCGAAGGGATGAACCGCTCGCCGCGGCGCGTTCGTACCTCACGCATGCACACGCGAGCAGCGAAGCCGAAGCACGGGCCCGAGATCCTCCTCCGTCCCCTCGGGCGGGGCGACACGGTGACGGTCCAGACCCTCCCCGGCTGCGTCTAGCGCACACGCTCCTTCGCCTGCGCCACCCACTTGAGCCCCTGCAGGTAGACGAGCGACTTCGGGCGGCGCAGCACCTCCGCGTCGTGGAGGGAGACGAGGAACTCCTCCGGCCCGTTGAAGCGGCGCATCCGGACGGCGCCGGTGCCGACACCCGCGAGGACGTGTGCGTCGGACCCGGCGCCGGGCGTGAGGTTGTACTTGCGCGCGAAGCGAAGCGCCTCCTCGTTGTACGCCTCGAAGAGCAGCCGCGCGTTGTAGACCTCGAGCACGTCGACCTCGGCCAGGTGGCGGTGCAGCGTCGCGGGTTCCGGGATCGCGTGCATCCGATCGAAGGGGTGCGGCAGGTAGACGAGGCCGCCCTGGGCACGAATCGCCGCGATGGTTTCGCCGAAGGACATGCCGCGCGGGATCTCCTCCCGCAGGAACAGCCCGATCACCTCGCCCTGGTCTGCCGTCTTGACCTCTTCGCCCGGGATGACCACGAGGCGGCGGCCGCGCGCGCGCTCGACCGCCTCGAGGGCGCCGCCGAACACGTTGTGGTCGGTGACCGCGATTGCGCCGAGCCCCTGCGCCTCGGCATGGTCGAGCAGCTCGTCGACGTCGATCGAGCAGTCGTGCGACCAGCTCGTGTGAAGGTGGAGGTCGGCGACGATCCAGTCGCGTTCCTCGGGGCTGGGGCCGGTGTTGCGGCTGCGCCGGCGGGAGGCGACGCGGTCGTAGACCTCCTCCACGCGGTCGGCGAGCGCCTCGACCGTCTGGGACTTCGCCGCCTCGAGGCTCTCCTCGGCCCGGCGTGCGCGGAAGGTCTCGTCCTCGATCATCCGCGCCGTCTCCGCGGCGGCGAGCTCGGGCTGCTCGGCGCGACCGGGCGGAGCCGCGACCGCGACTCCCGCCGTCTGGGCCTCGGCGACGAGGCGCGCGAGCCCTTCGGCGGCCGGGACGAAGATCGAAGCGGCCCGGAACAACTCGGCGCGGGCGGCGCCCGTACGCGCGGTGCGCACGCGCATCCGCCCGCGGAGCCGGTGCGAGACACCCGGACGCGAGGCGGGAACCCGCGTGCGCAGCAGCACGAGCTCCCACTCCGGCTGCTCGGCAAGCTCGCGGACGAGCGCGCGTAAGAGCGGCCGCTCGGTCTGACGCCACTCGAGCACGACGAGCTTTCGCTTCTCGCCGGGTGCAAAGAGCTCCGGATCGATGCCGTGCGGCACCAGCTCGTAGCGGCCGGGGAAACGCACCGCCGCGGCGTCCGCGACGTTCTTGCTCGTCGCGAGGAGCGCGTCGACACGCGCGAGCAGTCGCTCGCGCTGCGCGCGGCCGGGCGGATACCCGAGCCGCTCGTCCGAGAAGAAGGTCGCCGCCGTGAGCGCGGCCGAGTCCCGCAGAGCGAGGTACGAAAGGCTCGGCAGTCCGGGCTCGAAGCCGTGGACGACGTCGAACCCGCCCTTCGCGACAGCGAGGGAGAGGCTCGCGCGAACTCCGACCGGCACGCCCATCCGGCTGCGCCGGGAGATCGGCACCGCGGGGCCGATCGCGATCAGCTCGCGATCGTCGACGGAGCCGAGCAGCGCGCGCCGCCCCGCCGCGAGGTCGCGCGCTCGGTTCGACGGCGCGAGGATCGTGACCGCGTGGCCGCGGCGTCGCAACTCGTGCGCGAGCCCGTCCACGTGCTCGTTCACGTCGTGCGGTTGCGACCAGGCAAACGGCGTGACGAGCGCGATCCGCACGTCGATCGAGTCTAGTGCCCGAGCCTCGGCTAGAGGTCGAGCAGCATCTCGTGCTGCCGGACGACGACCGAGCCGCCGAGCTCCCGCAAGACCGCCGCGGCGGGATCCTCGGCCGGGAGATTGAGGATGGAGACGTCGCCGAACGTGCGAAGCGCGCGGAGCAGAGGCTCGGGCTCGCCACCGTACTGCTGCAGCTGCGCGGTCGAGCGGACGCAGAACAGCATCGCGCCCGTGTCGGTGACGAGCCCGCGCACGTCGTCGTAGCGGGCGAGGGTGCCGTCGGCGCGCTGCCACGGCTCGTGCCGCTGCGGCAGCTGCGCCTTCGCCTCTGCCGCGCTGACCTCGCGTCCGGGCGAGTCGCCCTCGGCGGCGGGCAGCGTCCAGACCTCGACGTCCTGCTGCGTGACGTAGCCGAGCTTCTCGTAGAGCGATCGAGCGCCGACGTTCGTGTCGAACACCTCGAGCCAGATGCGCTCGACGCCGCGCGACCGCGCCTCGTCGTGGACGGCGCGCATCAGTGCCTCGCCGATGCCGCCGCGCCGCGCGGCGGTGACCACGCCGACGCCGCCGATCCAGGCCTCCCGTTGGCGGACGGCGAGATTGGCGAGTCCGACCGGCTCGCCGTCGCGGTACGCGATCCGGGACGCGCCGAGGTCGAAGTCGAACTTGTCCTCCATCCACTCGAGGCGTGCCCCGTCGATCTGCATCGGCACGGCGTAGCCCTCGTACGCCGCGGTGAAGAGCGCCGCGCGCTCGTCCAGCGACAGCGACGTGGCGGGACGGATGTCGAGGTCCGCGGTCACGGCCGGACGAGGATCGCGAGCGGTGCCGGCGTCTCCCGTGCCGGCACCGCCCGCAGCCTCCACGGTTCTAGACCTCTGCCGGAGCCTCGTGCTTCGTCGCGACGCGCGCGTTCTCGCGAATGAACTCCTCGGTCAGCTCATAGGCCTCGTCGTCGACGATCTGCTTCGGTGGCGACTTCATGAGGTACGAGCTCGGCCCGACGAGCGCGCCCGCGACGTTGTTGTTCAGCGCGAGCTTCGAGAGCCGGACGGCGTCGATCACGATTCCCGCCGAGTTCGGCGAATCCCAGACCTCGAGCTTCAGCTCTACGTTGAGCGGCACGTCGCCGAACGAGGAGCCCTCCATCCGGATGTAGGCCCACTTGCGGTCGGTCAGCCACGGCACGTAGTCGGACGGGCCGACGTGGACGTTCCCCGAGCCGAGGTCGTAGTCGAGCATCGAGGTGACGGCGTTCGTCTTCGAGATCTTCTTCGACTCGAGCCGCTCGCGCTCGAGCATGTTGAGGAAGTCGGAGTTGCCGCCGACGTTGAGCTGCATCGTCTTGTCGAGGTGGACGCCGCGCTCGCGGAAGAGCGACGTGAGCACGCGGTGGGTGATCGTCGCGCCGACCTGTGACTTGATGTCGTCGCCGATGATTGGCAGGCCCTTCTCCTCGAACCGCTTGCCCCAGTAGTCCTCGCGTGCGATGAAGACCGGCATGCAGTTCACCATCGCGCAGCCCGCTTCGAGGATCTGCTCGGCGTACCACTTCGTCGCCGCCTCGGAGCCGACCGGGAGGTAGTTGACCACGACGTCGGTCTTCGTCTCCTTGAGGATCCCGACCACGTCGTCCGTCTTGCCGTGGGCCTTCTCGACGACCTGCGACAGGTACTTGCCGAGCCCGTCGTGCGTCATGCCGCGCGAGACCTTGACGCCGGTCTGCGGCACGTCGGCGAACTCGATCGTGTCGTTCGGGTGAGCCCAGATCGCGTCGGCGAGATCCTCGCCGACCTTGCCCTTGACGACGTCGAACGCGGCGGTGAACTCGACGTCGCGGACGTGGTAGCCGCCGAGGTTGACGTGCATGAGGCCGGGGACGAACTGGTCGTCCGGCGCGTCCTTGTAGTACTCGACGCCCTGGAGCAGCGAGTTCGCGCAGTTGCCGACGCCGATGATCGCGACGCGGACCTTGCCGTCGTCGAGCCGTGCCCTACCGTTGGTCGTTGCCACTGGTGCCTCCGGAAAGTTGCTTGCGGACGTGCAGGATGCGCTGGAAGACCGTGAGCCAGGCCGTCGCGGCGAGCGCGACGATCGCCCACGGCAGGCCGCCCCACGGGCCAAAGACGAGACCTGCGGTGATGACCACCACACGCTCGGCGCGCGAGCCCAGGCCGACGTCGCCCTTGAGTCCGAGCGCCTCGGCCCGGGCTCGGGTGTACGAGACGAGGAACGAGCCGACGACGGCCGCGACTGCGACCACCACGGCCCAGTCCTTGTTGTGCCGCGCAAAGACGAGCGCGATCGCGGCGAGCATCGCGCCCTCGCCCACACGGTCGGTCGTGGAGTCGATGAAGGCGCCGAATGGGGTGGCCTTGCCGCCTACGCGTGCGAGTGCACCGTCGAGGATGTCGAGCAGCGAGCCGACGACGAAGACGCCGGCGGCGAGCCAGTAGACGAGCAGCGTGTCGACCCGGTTCTCGAACGGCACGAGAACCGCCGCTGCGAGACAGAGCGAGACGCCGGTCGCCGTGAGGACGTTCGGCGTGATGCCGGTGCGCGCAAGGCTGGTGACCGAGCGGCCGGCGAGCGAACGCGCCCCGTCCGTGTAGCCATGCTTGACGCGGCGGAGCCTGGGGGTGGTATTCATCTCCAGCATCGCAATCCTGCTATGTCGACTATAGCAGGTTTGCGATGGCCGGGCCGGCGGCCCGTAGGCGGGCGAACAGCCGCGGCGCGTGCGAGACCGCGAGCAGGGCCACGACCGCGACTCCGATCCCGGCGAGCACGTCGAGGACGTAGTGGTTCGCGGTGGCGATCACGCAGAACCACACCCAAAGGGGCCAGAGGGCCCACAACGCCTTCGCCCACTTCGTCCGCGATGTCGACACGAGGAACCAGCCGACGATCAGCGCATCGGCGGAATGCAGGCTCGGCATCGCCGCGTACGGGTTGCCGAGTGACTGCAGCAGCGCGCTCTGGTGGTTGACGCCGTCGACGAACCCGTGCCCGGGGAACATCCAGGGTGGCGCGGTGGGGACGAGCGCGAAGCCGATCAGCCCGATGAGGTTCGCGAGCAGGATGGTGTTGCGGAAGCGTGTGAACTGCTCGTGCCTCCGGAGGTAGACCCAGAGCAGCGTCAGTCCGATCACGGTGAACTCGGAGTTCCAGTACGTCCAGGCCGCAGCGGTCAGCAGCAGGGACGACGAGTCTGCGATTCGCTCGATCGTCAGCTCGAAGAGGTGGTGCGAGAAACGCTGCTCGAGCGAGATCACCTTGAGGCCGTTGACGACGGCCTTGGCGGGGTCCCGGTCGGTCAGGTGGCGGACGGCGAGGTACGAGAAGTAGAAGCCGAACCAGATCACCAGCTGGAGGCCAAAGTCCCGCCAACCGCGCGGGAGCACCCTGCTTCCCAGAGCGACGACCCGCTCCATGCCACCACTTTAATCCGTGGGGTTACAGGAGGGCCGGCAGAGGGTGGATCAGCCGCCGATGTAGGACATCTCGACCTTGGGCAACGACGCCGTTTCCGCGGTTCGGAGCTCGGAATAGCGGTCGGTCCGGCGTGTCCAGATCGCCCGGAGCCGCGCGACCAGCTCCTCGTCGGTCGCGCCGAGTCGCAGCGGCGCCCGCAGGTCGTGGCCGCGCGCCGCGAAGAGGCACGTGTAGAGCCGTCCCTCGGCCGAGAGGCGGGCGCGCGAGCAGCCTCCGCAGAAGGGCTGCGTGACGGAGGCGATCACTCCGACCTCGCCTGCGCCGTCGGCGTACCGCCAGCGGCGCGCGGTCGAGTCGGGCCGGTCGGCCGCCACCGGCTCGAGCGGCCAGCGCCCCGAGATGCGGCGCACGATCTCCTCGGCGCTCACGACGTCCTCGAGCTGCCAGCCGTTCGTCGAGCCGACGTCCATGTACTCGATGAAGCGGAGGACGTGGCCACTGCCGCGGAAGTGTTCCGCGAGCGCGGGCACGCCGCCGTCGTTCGCGCCGCGCTTGACGACCGCGTTGATCTTGACCGGGAGGCCCGCCGCCGCCGCCGCGTCGATCCCCTCGAGCACCTTCTGCACCGGGAAGTCGACGTCGTTCATGGCGCGGAACGCCTCGTCGTCGAGCGAGTCCAGGCTGACCGTGACGCGGCTCAGGCCCGCGGCGGCGAGCGCGTCCGCCTTCTGGGCGAGGAGCGAGCCGTTGGTCGTCAGCGCGAGCTCGAGGCGCTCCCCCTCGGGCGTCCGGATCGCGGCGAGCAGCTCGACGAGGTGCTCGACGTTGCGGCGGACGAGCGGCTCCCCGCCGGTGATGCGCACGGTGCGGACGCCGAGGCCGGCGAAGATCCCGACGACGCGAGCCAGCTCCTCGAGGCTCAGCAGCTCGCGCCGCTCGAGAAACGCGTGGTCGCGCCCGAAGACCTCCTTCGGCATGCAGTAGACGCAGCGGAAGTTGCAGCGGTCGGTGATCGAGATGCGGAGGGTCTCGAGCGGACGCCCGAGGCGGTCGAGGAGCGGCTCCATTCTCCTAGTGTGCCCGCTATCGCTCGGCCCAGACCCGCGCCAGCTCGACGAGCGTGGCTGCGGCGAGGCCCATGTCCTCGACGCAGATCCATTCGCGCTCGCTGTGCGCGTCGTGGCCGCCGGTGAAGACGTTCGCCGAAGGGAGGCCCATCTCCGTGAGGACGGAGCCGTCCGTACCGCCGCGGATCGCCGTCTCCTTCGGCTGGAGCCCGACGCGGCGAATCGCCTCCTCGAGGTTGGAGACGATCGCCGGATGGCGCTCGAGCGCAGCGCGCGGATTGCGGTACTGGATGCGGTCCTCGACCTCGATCGTGCAGCGCGGCTCGGCGGCGCACAGGTCCTCTGCGAGTTCGCGCAGGAACGCGATGTGCCCGGCGAGGCGGTCGTCGTCGAAGTCGCGGACGATGAAGCGCAGCTCGGCCTCCGACGAGTCGCCCTCGATCACGACGGGATGGACGTAGCCCTCGCGCTCCTCGGTCGTCTCGGGCGAGAGGGAGTCCTGCGGCAGCCGCGAGAGGATCTCGCCGGCGAGCTTGATCGCGTTCACGAGCTCGCCCTTCGCCCAGCCGGGATGGATCGACCGGCCGTGGATGCGCATGCGCACCTGCGCGCCCGAGAAGGTCTCGGTCTGCAGCTCGCCCGCGGTCGCGCCGTCCACGGTGTATGCCGCCACGGCTCCGAGGCTCTCGACGGGGAAGTAGACGACGCCGCGCCCGATCTCCTCGTCCGGGTTGAACGCGACCTTGACCGCCCCGTGGGGGATCTCGGGATGGGCGACGAGATGGGCGACCGCGGCCATGATCTCCGCCGCGCCGGCCTTGTCGTCGGCGCCGAGGAGCGTCGTCCCGTCGGTCGTGATCAGCTCGTGCCCGATGTGATTTGCAAGCTCCGGCGACTGCCCGGGGCGGATCGTCTGGCCCGAGTCGCCGAGACGGATGTCGCCGCCTTCGTATCGCAGCCGCTGGGGCGAGACGCCGGCACCGGTCACCTCGCGCGCGGTGTCGACGTGGGCGAAGAGGGCGATCGTCGGCACGTCGTGCTCGACCGTCGCCGGCACCGTCGCGGTCACGTATCCGTGCTCGTCCATCGCGGCATCGGCGAGGCCGATCTCGGCGAGCTCGTCGCGCAGGAGCCGCAGCAGGACGAGCTGCTTCTCGGTGCTGGGGTAGGAATCCGACTCCTCGTCGGACTGCGTGTCGAAGCGGACGTAGCGAAGCAGGCGCTCCGCCGCGTCCTCGGCGAGCCGGGCGGGGAGCGTCATCTCCTCGGACACCGCGCGAGTGTACGTTCGAGACGTGAGCCTGCGTCTCGCTCAGCTGTACGGCGGCCTGCTCCTCTACGGAGTCAGCTCCTCCCTGCTCGTCCTCGCCGGGCTCGGGCTCGACCCGTGGGACGTCTTCCACCAGGGGCTGTCGAAGACGTTCGGGCTCGCGATCGGGACGTGGGCGATCCTCGTCGGCGTCGCGGTGCTCCTGCTCTGGATCCCTCTGCGACAGCGCCCGGGCATCGGGACGCTCAGCAACGTCGTGCTCGTCGGCGCGACGATGGACGTCGTGCTCGGCCACGTCCATGCGCCGCACGCGATGGCTGCGCGCGTCGCGTGCCTCGTCTGCGGCGTCTTCCTCAACGGCGTCGCGACGGGCGCCTACATCGGCGCCGGGCTCGGGCCGGGGCCGCGTGACGGTCTCATGACGGGGCTCGCGGCACGGGGACACTCGATCCGGGTGGTGCGGACGGGGCTCGAGGTCACCGTGCTGGTGACGGGCTGGCTGCTCGGAGGCACCGTCGGGGTCGGCACGGTTCTCTACGCGGTCTCGATCGGCCCGCTCGCGCACGTCTTCATCCCGCTCTTCGCGCGCGGTCGGCCGACGCCGGAGCACGCGCTGGAGGGCGCATAGCCGCCGTCGGGCTGGCGCTCGCGTCGGCGCTCCTCTTCGGGGCGATGAGCGTCGCGTTGCGGATCGCCCTCGACCGCGATCCCGATGTCGCCCTCGGGACGATCGCGACCGCCGCCACCGCGCTCGCCGTGGCGCTCGTCGCGACCGCGGCCGAGGCGCCGTCGCGCGGCCTGCACCTCTCGGCGGCGTGGCCGTTCGTCCTGGCAGGGCTCCTCTCGCCCGGCGCTGCACAGATCCTCGTCACGGTCGCGATCCGGGAGTCGGGAGCGTCGCGCGTCTCGATGGTCTTCGGCACCGCGCCGCTCGTTTCGGTGACGATCGCGCTCGTCTTCCTCTCGGAGCCCGCCCGCGCGCCTCTGATCGCCGGAGCGGTGCTCGTCGCGGCCGGTGGGGTGGAGCTGGCCCGCGAGCGCGAGCGGCCCGCGCACCTCAACCGGCTCGGTCTCGTCTATGCGTTCGCGGGCGCGACCCTCTTCGCGATCCGGGACAACCTCGTGCGCCATCTTGCCGTCGGCGGGCGGCACGCAGTGCCGCCGGCGATCGCCGCAGCGGCGGCGCTCTGCGGCGGCACGGTCCTGATCGCGGCCTGGGCGCGCCAGGGCTTCGGCCGCCGCTGGCTCCCGTTCCTCCCCGCGGGCGTGCTCTTCGGCCTCTCGTACGTCTCGCTCTTCGAGGCGTACTACCGCGGCCGGGTCACGGTCGTGGCGCCTCTCGTTGCGATCGAGTCCCTCGTCGGCGTCGCGCTCTCGGCGCTGTTCCTCCGCGACTCGGAGCTCGTCGGGAAGGGGCTTCTCCTCGGCGCCGCCCTCATCGTCGCCGGCGGAGCGCTGATCGGCGCCTTCCGCTGAGACCGGTACGACGTACCGTCACGCAAGTGCGACCGAGCTGTGACGGTCACGATACGTCTCAGTCGGCACGCTTGGTTGCGTAGTGGCGGCGAAACGACGCGACACGGCAGCAGGCCTCTTCCATATCTACACCCACTGCGTGTGGTCGGCAGCGGATCTGTACCGAGACGACGCCGACCGCCTCGAGTTCCTTCGGCATCTCGCCCGGGTGACGCGCGACGCTGACTGGAGTTGCGTCGCGTATTGCCTTATGAGGACGCACTATCACCTCATCGTGCGCGTCGCCGACGGCGAGTTACCACGGGCAATGCACCGCTTGAACCTTGCGTACGCGCGCCACTACAACCGCCGACATGCTCTTCGAGGACGGGTGCAGTTCGCTCCCTATGGATCGCGGCGACTGCACGACGAGGGCGAGCTCGCCGTCGCCTTCGCGTACGTTGCCAACAACCCGGTGAGAGGTGGTCTGTGCCGCTCCCCCGCCGCTTGGCCATGGAGCAGTTACGGCGGGACAATCGGTGTGACGAGTCTCGCCTCGTTCATCGATCCACGTGAGGTCGTTCGCGCCTTCAGCAGGAGTGGGATCGACCCGCGAGCGGCGCTGCGCGCTTTCGTAGAGGCCACGTGATGGTTTCGTACTGGTACGTCGTACCGGTCGGTGGGGCGCGAGACGGCTGGCCCCGAGCCGGTCATATCTGCTATAAACAGGCTTAGATTTTCTCACCCGAGGAGGCAGAGCACAATATGGCAAAGACCATCGGCATCGACCTGGGCACGACCAACTCGTGCATGGCCGTGCTCGAGGGGGGCGAGCCGACCGTCATCCCGAACGCCGAGGGCGGGCGCACGACCCCGTCCGTCGTCGCGTTCACGAAGGACGGTCAGCGGCTCGTCGGCGCCCCCGCGCGGCGGCAGCAGGTCACGAACCCACAGAACACCATCTTCTCGATCAAGCGCTTCATGGGCCGCAAGTTCGACGAGGTGACGGAGGAGATGACGATCGTCCCGTACGAGGTCGTCAAGGGCCCGAACGGCGACGTGCGCGTCGAGGCGGAGGGGAAGGAGTACGCCCCGCCGGAGATCAGCGCGATGATCCTCCAGAAGCTCAAGCAGGACGCGGAGTCGTATCTCGGCGAGACGGTGACCGACGCCGTCATCACGGTCCCGGCGTATTTCAACAACGCGCAGCGCGAGGCGACGAAGGACGCCGGCAAGGTCGCCGGCCTCAACGTCCTCCGCATCATCAACGAGCCCACCGCGGCGTCGCTCGCGTACGGGCTCGACAAGGAGTCGGACCAGACGATCCTCGTCTTCGACCTCGGCGGCGGCACGTTCGACGTATCGGTGCTCGAGCTCGGCGACGGAGTCTTCGAGGTCAAGTCCACCGCCGGCGACAACCACCTCGGCGGCGACAACTTCGACAAGGCCGTCGTGGACTGGATGGTCGCCGAGTTCAAGCGCGACCAGGGCATCGACCTCGCGGCCGACAAAATGGCGCTCCAGCGCCTGTACGAGGCGGCCGAGAAGGCGAAGATCGAGCTGTCGTCCACGATGACGACGCAGATCAACCTCCCCTTCATCACGGCGACGCCGGAAGGCCCGAAGCACCTCGACCTGCAGCTCACGCGGGCGAAGCTCGAGGAGATCACGGCCGACCTGCTCGAGCGCACCGTAGGCCCGACGAAGCAGGCGCTCGCCGACGCCGGCCTCGACGCGTCGAAGATCGACCACGTCGTCCTCGTGGGCGGCATGACGCGCATGCCGGCCGTGCAGGAGAAGGTCAAGGAGATCGTCGGCAAGGAGCCGCACAAGGGCGTCAACCCCGACGAGGTCGTCGCCGTCGGCGCCGCGCTTCAGGCCGGCGTGCTCAAGGGCGAGGTGAAGGACATCCTCCTGCTCGACGTCACCCCGCTCTCGCTCGGGATCGAGACGAGGGGCGGCGTGATGACGAAGCTGATCGAGCGGAACACCACGATCCCGACGAAGAAGTCCGAGGTCTTCACCACCGCCGAGGACAACCAGCCCTCGGTCGAGGTGCACGTCCTCCAGGGCGAGTCGGAGATGGCGACCTACAACAAGACGCTCGGCAAGTTCCAGCTCGTCGGCATCCCGCCGGCGCCGCGCGGGCTGCCGCAGATCGAGGTCACCTTCGACATCGACGCGAACGGGATCATCAACGTGTCCGCGAAGGACATGGGCACCGGGAACGTCCAGCAGATCCAGATCCAGGGCGGCTCCGGTCTCAGCGAGGACGAGGTGCAGGAGATGATCCGCAACGCGGAGGCGCACGCCGACGAGGCGCACCGGCTGCGCGAGGCGGCCGACACGAAGAACCTCGCCGAGACGCTCGCGTACCAGACCGAGCGCTCGCTCAAGGAGCACCGCGACAAGCTCGACGAGTCCGAGGCCTCGACGATCGAGGGCCGGGTCATGGAGCTGCGCCAGGTCCTCGAGGGCGACGACCTCGCCGACATCCGCACGAAGATGGAGGCGCTACAGGAGTCCTCGCACAAGCTCGCCGAGGTGCTCTACGCCGAGGCGGCACAGCAGGCGCAGGCCTCCGCGGGCGGCGGCAACGGCGACACGGGCTCCGACTCGGACGACGAAGTCGTCGAGGAGGGCGAGTACGAGGTGGTCGACGAGGAGGCGCCCACCTCGTGAGCGAGGAGCAGCTTCAGCAGGACGAGGCGCAGGCCGAGGAGCAGCAGCCGGAACAGCAGGACGACCGGCTGCTGCGGCTCGCCGCCGACTTCGAGAACTTCAAGAAGCGGGCGGCACGCGAGCGCCAGGAGTACGTTCAGCTCGCGAACGAGCGGCTGATCGCCGAGCTTCTCCCGATCCTCGACGATCTCGAGCGGGCTCTCTCGGCGGCCGAGCAGCACGAGGAGGCGCAGCTCGAGGACGGCGTCAGGCTCGTCCACCGTGCGCTCGCCGGGCTGCTTGAGCGGCACGGAGTCGCGCCGATCGACACCGACGGCAAGTTCGACCCCCACGTTCACGAGGCGCTGCTCTCCCAGCCGTCCGAGGCCGAGGAGGGCTCGGTCCTCGACGTCGTCCAGAAGGGCTACAAGCTGGGCGATCGCGTCGTGCGGCCGGCGCGGGTCGTCGTTGCGGCGCCGGTACCCGAGGAGACCACGGACGTCGATGCCTGAGTCGCTCTACGACACCCTCGGCGTCGACAAGGGCGCCTCGGCCGACGAGATCAAGAAGGCGTACCGCAAGCTCGCACGCCGGTACCACCCGGACACGAACCAGGGCGACAAGGACGCCGAGGAGCGCTTCAAGCAGGTGCAGACCGCGTACGACGTCCTCTCCGACGAGGAGAAGCGCAAGGCGTACGACCGCTTCGGCTCGACGAACGGCCGCGGCGCTCCCGGCCCCGGCGGCGTCAACGTCGACTTCGGCGACTTCGAGTGGAACGGCGACCTCGGCGACATCCTCGGCGGGATCTTCGGCAACCTTGGCGGCAACGCGCGCGGCGGTGGCCGCCGCGGCCGGCCGCAGCCGGTACGGGGCGCCGACGTCGAGACCGACGTGAGGCTCTCGTTCGAGGACTCGCTACGTGGCGCCGAGGCGAAGGTGCCGGTCGAGCTGACCGTCGCGTGCTCGCAGTGCGGCGGCACGGGTGCGGAGCCCGGCACGGCTCCTGTCATCTGCCCGGAGTGCAACGGCCGCGGCGTCGTCTCCGAGTCGCAGGGCCTCTTCGCGCTCTCGCAGCCGTGTCCGCGCTGCCGCGGCAACGGCACCGTGATCGAGCAGCCGTGCTCGAAATGCCACGGCTCCGGCCGCGAGCGGCGGCGGCGGACGTTCACCGTGAAGATCAAGCCCGGCGTCAAGGACGGCACCAAGATCCGGCTCAAGGGCAAGGGCGAGGCCGGTCAGAACGGCGGGCCGAACGGCGACCTGATCGTCGTCACCCGGGTCGAGCCGTCCCCGATCTACGAGCGGCGCGGCGACGACCTCGTCGTGCAGGTGCCCGTCTCCTACCCGACCGCGGCCCTCGGCGGCAAGGTCGACGTGCCGACTCCCGAGGGCGGCGTCTCGCTCAAGATCCCGGCCGGCTCCGAGGACGGCAAGCTCCTGCGGATCAAGGGCCGCGGCGCGCCGAAGCTCAAAGGCTCCGGCAAGGGCGACGTCCTCGCGCGCGTCCGCATCCAGGTGCCGAAGCGCGTGAACAAGAAGGAACGCGAGCTCCTCGAGGAGCTGCAGAAGGCGGTCGACTGATGGACGACGAGCTGCTCAAGCAGGGCCCGCGCGAGGCGCCCGAGCCGGAAACGGCGGAGGAGCGTTCGCGGCGCACGGGCCTCACGAAGACGGCGGGCGGCGGCCTCGCCGCGGGCGGGATCGGGCTCGCCAAGGCAGGTCTGCTCGGCAAGGTCGTCCTCTGGCTGTTCGTCTGGAACGGCGTCGGCAGCGCACTTCGGATCGGCGGCTGGATCGGGATCCTCCTGATCGCCGCGATCGTCGGCGGCGCGATCTGGTACCGGCGGAGGCTCGCGAGCTGATGGAAACCTCGGACCGTCCGATCTATATGATCTCGGTCGCGGCCGAGCTCGTCGGCATGCATCCGCAGACGCTACGCATGTACGAGACAAAGGGTCTCGTGCGGCCGCAGCGGACGCCCGGCGGCACGCGGCTCTACTCCGAGGCCGACATCGAGCGGCTCCGCATCGTCCAGCGGCTCACCTCCGAGCTCGGGCTCAACCTCGCCGGAGTCGAGCTCGTGCTGCGGCTCGAGGACGAGCTGCGCAAGGCGCACCAGCAGCTCGAGCGCCTGCAGCAGCAGCTGCGCCGGGAGGTGCGGAACGTCCACAAGCAGTACCGCCGCGACCTCGTGCTCGTGCGCGACGAGCGGCTGCCCGAGAGGGGTCGAACCCCGTGACTGCCGAGCATGCCGCGCGTCGGTTGCGCTCGGTTCTGGGCGGGCTGGCGTTCGCCGGATTGCACGTCTACAACCCGCTGGATTACGCATGGGACGTGCACCGGGAGTATCTCCGCCGGTACGCGGGCGGCCCGAAGAGGGTGCTGTTCCTCGGGATGAATCCCGGGCCCTTCGGCATGGTGCAGACCGGCGTGCCGTTCGGCGAGGTCGCCGCGGTCCGAACGTGGCTCGGCCTCGACGGCTCGGTCGCGTCGCCTGCGGGTGTCCATCCAAAGCGGCCGGTCCTCGGATTCCAATGCCCGCGATCCGAGGTGAGCGGTCGAAGGCTGTGGGGTCTCTTCGGCGCTCGGTTCGGGGCTGCGGAACGCTTCTTCGCCGAGCACACGGTTGCGAACTACTGCCCGTTGGCCTTCGTCGAACGGACGGGAAGGAACCGGACTCCCGAGAAGCTTCCGGCGCGAGAGCGAGAGGCGCTCTTCGACGCCTGTGATCAACACCTGCGGGAGGTCGTACAGGTACTGAGGCCCGAGTGGGTGATCGGCGTCGGCGCCTTCGCGGCCGACCGCGCGGAGCGGGTGGTGGCGCACACAGGCGTCAATGTCGGCCGCATCCTGCATCCGAGTCCCGCGAACCCGGCGGCCAACCGCGATTGGGCAGGAGCTGCGACGGCACAGCTACTCGAGTTGGAGGTGTGGGTCTAGATGGACTTCAACAAGCTCACGATCAAGGCCCAGGAAGCGGTCGCCGCCGCGCAGGAGCTCGCGCGCCGGAACGGCAACCCCGAGCTCTATCCCGAGCACCTGCTCCTCGCACTGCTCGACCAGGAGCTGCCGCGCGAGCTGGTTCCCGACGCTCAGGCGCTGCGTGCCCAGGCCGAGGCGACCCTCGCGCAGAAGCCCCGCATCGAGGGCTCCCAACAGCAGCCCGGCGTCTCCTCCGCGTTCTCTAAGGTGCTCGACCGCGCCGCCGACGAGGCGAGGAAGCTCGAGGACGAGTACGTCGCAAGCCAGCACCTGCTCCTCGCGCTCGACGTCGTGCCGCGCGACCAGCTGCTCGCGAAGATCGCCGAGGTCACCGCGGGTCGCCGTGTCACCTCGCAGGATCCCGAGGGCACGTACCAGGCGCTCTCGAAGTTCGGCCGCGACCTCACCGAGGCAGCCGAGAGCGGGAAGCTCGATCCGGTGATCGGCCGCGACGACGAGATCCGGCGCGTGATCCAGGTCCTCTCGCGCCGCACGAAGAACAATCCCGTCCTGATCGGCGAGCCCGGCGTGGGCAAGACCGCGATCGTCGAAGGGCTCGCGCAGCGGATCGTCGCCGGCGACGTCCCCGAGTCGCTGAAGGGGAAGCGCGTCTGGGCGCTCGACATCGGCGGCCTGCTCGCCGGCTCGAAGTACCGCGGCGAGTTCGAGGAACGGCTCAAGGCCGTGCTCGAGGAGATCACGAATGCGGCGGGCGAGATCATCCTGTTCATCGACGAGCTGCACACGATCGTCGGCGCGGGTGCCGCCGAGGGCGCCGTCGACGCCGCGAACATGCTCAAGCCGATGCTCGCGCGGGGCGAGCTGCGCTGCGTCGGCGCGACGACGCTCGACGAGTACCGCAAGCACATCGAGAAGGACGCCGCGCTCGAGCGGCGCTTCCAGCCCGTCTTCGTCGGCGAGCCCACCGTCGCGGACACGATCGCGATCCTGCGCGGCCTGAAGGAGCGCTACGAGGCGCACCACAAGGTGCGGATCCGCGACGCCGCGCTCGTCGCCGCGGCCGTCCTCTCCGGGCGCTACATCGCCGACCGGCAGCTGCCCGACAAGGCGATCGACCTCGTCGACGAGGCGGCCTCGCGGCTGAAGATGGAGATCGAGTCGTCGCCGGTCGAGCTCGACGAGGCGAACCGGCGCGTGACGCAGCTCGAGATCGAGCTGGCGGCGATGGGCGGCGAGGCGGACCAGGTGCGCGCGCCGCTCGAGGCCGAGCTCGCCGAGGCGAAGGAGCGCCGCGATGGGCTCGCCGCGCGCTGGGCGCGCGAGAAGGAGGCGCTCGATCGCATCGGCGAGATCACGCAGCAGATCGACGCGCTGCGAATGGAGGCCGAGCGCGCCGAGCGCGAGGGCAACCTCCAGCGCGTCGCCGAGATCCGCTACGGCGAGCTCCCCGCGCTCGAGAAAGAGCTCTCCGAGCGCGACTCGCAGCAGGCCGCCGACGCGATGGTCAAGGAAGAGGTCGACGAGGACGACGTCGCCGCCGTCGTGGCGCGCTGGACCGGCATCCCGGTCGACCGGCTGCTCGAAGGCGAGACGGAGAAGCTCGTTCAGATGGAGAACCGCCTGCACAAGCGCGTCGTCGGCCAGGACGAGGCGGTCGAGGCGGTCGCGAACGCACTGCGCCGCGCGCGGACCGGCCTCCAGGATCCGAACCGGCCGATCGGCTCGTTCGTCTTCCTCGGCCCGACGGGCGTGGGGAAGACCGAGCTCGCCCGCGCGCTCGCCGAGTTCATGTTCGACGACGAGCACGCGATGGTCAGGCTCGACATGAGCGAGTACCAGGAGCGCCACACGGTCGCGCGGCTGATCGGCGCTCCGCCCGGCTACGTCGGCTACGACGAGGGCGGCCAGCTGACCGAGGCCGTGCGGCGCCGGCCGTACAGCGTGATCCTCCTCGACGAGATCGAGAAGGCGCACGCCGAGGTCTTCGACGTGCTCCTGCAGGTGCTCGACGACGGGCGCCTCACCGACGGCCAGGGCCGGACGGTCGACTTCCGCAACACCGTCCTGATCATGACCTCGAACGTCCGCTCGGTGGACGCGCTGCGGGACGTCTTCCGGCCGGAGTTCCTGAACCGGATCGACGAGGTGATCGAGTTCAAGCCGCTCTCGAAGGAGCAGATCGCCGAGATCGTCGAGCTGCAGCTCGCGCGGCTGCGGCAACGGCTCGCCGAGCGGCGGATCGAGCTCGAGCTCACCGAGGCTGCGAAGGAGACCCTCGCGGAAGCCGGCTGGGATCCCGCCTACGGAGCCCGGCCGCTCAAGCGGGCGATCCAGCGGCTCGTCGAGAACCCGCTCGCGCTGCGCCTCCTCGAGGGCGACTTCGCCGACGGCGACACGATCCGTGTGGACGCCGAGGACGGCGAGATCCGCTTCGAGAAGGTCGGAACGCCGGCCGCGGCCGTGGCGTAAGACCGGTAAGAGGTACCGATACGGATTTGTGACCGGGCCGGACGCACGTCCGGCCGAATGGCCTCTTCGCGCTCAACCAAGCCGTGCGTGGGCGTTACGCTTTCGTGACGGTACGTGGTACCGGTCGTCCGCTCGGCCGTCGGGTCTAGGCTCCGGGAGAGATGCTCGTGATCGCGGCGACCGGGCGCGAGCTTGCGCTTCTCGACGGGTTCGACACGTTCTGCTGCGGGATCGGGCCCGTCGAGGCGGCGCTGCAGACGGCGCGTGCGCTCGCGGAGCGCGCCCCCGATGCCGTGGTCCACGTCGGGATCGCCGGCTCGAGGACGCTCGAGCCGCCGGCGCTCGTGCTCGGGAGCGAGGCCGTCTACTGCGACGTGATCGACCCGTCCTCGAGGCTGCCTCGCGTCGAGCGCGCCCGCCCCGACGCCACGCTGCTCCAGCGCGCACGCGCGGCGCTCCCCGAGGCGCACGTCCTGCCGATCGCGACGGCGGGCAAGGTAGGAGGCGGGACGGGGTTCGACGTCGAGGCGATGGAGGGCTTCGGCGTCCTCCGCGCCTGCGAGCTCGCAGGTGTCCCGGCCGTCGAGCTGCGCGCGATCTCGAACTCGCCGGGCGAGGCGGACCGGACGCGCTGGCGCTTCGACGACGCGTTCGCCGCGCTTACGGCGGCGCTACAGCGACTCGACGTCCTCTAGGAACTCGGCGTTGCCGTGGCGCGTCGGTGCGCCGTACGCCAGGAAGAGGATCTCCTCACCGGTCTCGTTTCGCGGCTGGAGCGGCGTGCCGGGATGGACGACGACGACTCCGCCGGGCTCGACGTCCACGCGCTCCCACGGCTCGCCGAGCAGCATCGTGAGCGTCCCGCGCAGGGGGACAAAGACCTCCTCCTGGTCCGGATCGAGGTGCCGGCGGCCGCGTGTGTGCGCGGGATAGCGCCACATGCGTGCCCGCGACTCCGTCATCGCGGCGGGCTCGGTCAGCGCTGCGGCCCGCCGGGGGGCTTCGCCCTCGTGGCCCGGCCGCTCCTCCCACTCGAGGTCGGCGTAATGGACGACGTCGTAGGCCACGGCGTCATCCTACGAGGGTGCGCATCTTCACCGTCGGGCATGGCACGCGGCCCATCGCCGAGCTCCTCGAGATACTCGACGAGGCGGGGGCGCGGACCCTTGTCGACGTGCGCCGGTTCCCGAGCTCGCGACGCCATCCGCAGTTCAACCAGGCGCCGCTCGCCGCCTCCCTCGAGAGCGCGGACATCGCGTATCGGCACGCCGTCGAGCTCGGCGGCCGGCGCAGCGGCGAACCGGGAGAGGAGCGGTTCTCGTGCATCCGGGTCGCGGCCTTCCGGAGCTACGCCGCGCGGATGAGCGCGCCCGAGTGGCAGGACGCGCTCGCCGCGGCGCTCGCGGAAGCGGAGCCGTGCTTCATGTGCGCCGAGACGCTCTGGTGGCGCTGCCATCGCCGCCTCATCGCGGAGCTGCTCGAGGCGCGAGGTCACGAGGTCGTTCATCTCCTCAAGCCGGGCCACGGTGAGCCGCATCGGCGGTGGGAGCCGATCTCGGAAACGCGGGACGGCCGGCTCTACCTCTGCGGCGAGCCGGTGGCGTAGCCGCGCTACGGTCCACGGGATGGCCGAGCTCCGCCCCGTCGCGTTGCCCCCTGCCGAGCGGACGATCGGTCAGCTCGTCGCGGAGTCGATCCGCTTCTACGGGGAGCACTTCTGGGCCTGCCTGTCGCTCGGGCTCGCGCCCGCGGTGCTTGCGGTCGTCGGCGCGAACGTCTCGCGTGCGACCGCTGTCGTGTTGTCGCCGACGCTGTTCGGCGCCCTGCTCAGCGCGAGCTTCGTCGGCGCGAGCGTGCTGGTTCTCGGCCCGCGGGCGGCGAGACGCCGGCTCGTCGAGACCTGGCTCGTCGGCTGGCTCGTCTTCGCGCCGGTCCCGTTTCTCGTGCTCGCCTTCGTCCTGCCGGGTCTCCTCTGGCTCGCGGGGGTCGGTCTCGTCGTCCCGGTGCTCGTCGTCGAGGACGTCTCCTTGGGTCAAGCGTTCGCCCGGGCCTGGCGTCTCGCCCGGGCCGACTACCTCCATGCGCTGGGCTCGCTCACGACGCTTGCGATCGTCGTCTTCCTGACCCAGGCGGTGCTCGCGTTCATCCTGCGCGGCTTCGGCGGCGCGGCCGTCTCCACCGCGTTCTTCCTCGCGAGCGTCGTCGTCTCGCCGCTCCTCTTCGTCGGTGCCGCGCTGCTCTACGTCGACCAGGCCGCGCGGGCCGAGGTCCAGTAGGGTCCGCCGCATGCCCATCTACATCCTGCTCTCGCGCCTCTCGCAGCAGGGCGTGCAGACGCTCCAGAGCAACCCGGCCCGCCTCCAGGAGGTCAACCGCGACGTCGAGGAGCTCGGCGCGAAAGTCCTCCACCAGTGGGCCACGCTCGGCGAGTTCGACTTCGTGAACGTCGTCGAGGCGCCCGACACCGCCACGATCGCCAAGGTCTCGGTCGCGCTCGGCGCCCGCGGCTCGACGCGCATCCAGACGCTGCCGGCGCTGTCGATCGACGAGTTCGTCTCGACGATCGAGTAGGAGCTAGCCGTCGGCCGCGACGCGGCGGACGGTGACGCCCCACGCGGCCCCGGAGGCGAACAGCTCGTCGGGATCGACCTCGCCCACCCAGCCGAGGAAGTGCGGCTCGGGGTCGTCCTCCGTGGAGCCGAAGACGGCCGCCTGCAGCTCCGGTGGCGGCGGCTCGTCCTTCGCGAGCGCCGCCTCCTCCGCCCGCCGTTCGGCCTCCTCGGCGGCCGGGCCTTCCATGTAGCCGCGCGGCATGGGAGGAGGGTAGTTGCGTACGCTCGCGGCCGTGCCGCACGCGCTCGCAGTCCACGCGCTCGAGAAGCACTACGGCTCGGTCCAGGCGCTCAAGGGCGTCGACCTCGCGGTGGAGGAGGGCGAGCTCGTGGGACTGCTCGGCCCGAACGGCGCCGGCAAGTCGACGCTCGTGAAGATCGCGGTCGGCCTCGTGCGAGCCACCCGCGGGCGGGCCGAGGTGGCCGGTGCGCGGGCCGGCTCCCGGGCGGCCCTCGCCGAGCTCGGCTACCTCGCCGAGCTCTTTCGCTTCCCGGGCTGGTACACGGCGGACGAGGTCCTTGCGCTGCACCAGCGGCTGACGCACTCCGACGGCGGTGCGGCCGAGCGAGGACGCCTGCTCGACCTCGTCGCGCTCTCGGATGCCCGCGGCCGCCGGGTCGACGGCATGTCGAAGGGGATGCAGCAGCGGCTCGGGATCGCGCAGGCGCTCGTCGGCTCGCCGCGCGTCCTCGTGCTCGACGAGCCGACGTCCGCGCTCGACCCCGCCGGGCGGCGGATCGTCCGTTTCCTGCTCGAAGAGCTCCGCGGGCAGGGCGTCTCCGTTCTCCTCAACTCGCACCTGCTCTCCGAGATCGAGCTCGTCTGTGATCGCGTCGCGATCCTGCGCGCCGGCGAGGTCGTCGCCGCCGGCTCGCCGGCCGAGCTGTCGCGGCCGCGCGGCGTCGAGCTCGAGACCGACGAGGGAGCCCGCACGGTCGAGGGCGCGACGCGAGACGACGCGGCGCGGCTCGTCGCCGAAGCCGTCGCGGCGGGCAGGCGCGTCTACGGGGTCCGCGTCCTCACGTCGACTCTCGAGGAGACGTATCTCGAAGCGGTGGGGGACGAGGTCTCGTGAGCTCCGTACTGACCATCGCCGGCTACGGCTTCCGCGAGGCAGTGCGGCGGAAGGTGTTCGCGGTGGTCGTGCTGCTGACCGCCGCCTTCCTCGTCCTCTTCTGGCTGGCGAACCACTACGTCTTCACGCGGCTCTCGTCGATCACGCCGCCGGCGGACGTCCATGTGGACACGCGCACCTTCGCCGGAGCCTTCCTGCTCGGGCTCGCGATGTTCGCGACGCTCTTCCTCGGCGTCGTCCTCGCCGTCTTCCTCACGCTCGGCGTCGTCTCGGGCGACGCGGAACGCGGCCTGCTGCAGCCGCTCGTGGTGCGGCCGGTGGGGCGGGCGACCCTGCTGCTCTCGCGTTTCGTCGGCGCGGCGGTCGTCTGCATCGTCTACGTGCTCGCGGTCTACGGCATCGCGCTTGCGATCATCGACCAAACCGGTCACTGGACTCCTCCGTCGAAGCTGGGGCCGGGAGTCGAGCTCGCGGGGGGCGTCGTGATCGTGATCGCGCTCTCGATCCTCGGCTCGATCATCCTCTCCTCGACGGCGAACGGGATCGCCGTCTTCATGCTCTTCGGCGCGGGCCTCACCGCCGGGCTGCTCGGGACGATCGGGCACGCGCTGAGCTCGCCGACGATCGAGCACGCTTCGAAGGTCGCAGCCTGGGCGCTGCCGTTCGAGGCGCTCTACCAGGACGGGCTGCGGTTGATCTCGAGCAACGCGAGCGGCCTCACGGGCTTCCTGCTCCAGCTCGGGCCGTTCGGCGGCGCCTACGTCCACGGCTGGGGGATCCGCGCCTGGGCGGCCGGCTACCTCGTGGTGGCGCTCGCGCTCGGCGTGCTCGCCTTCTCGCGCCGGGATCTCTAGGAAGCCGCTGCGAGCGCGACCGCGACCTCGCCCGCGAGGCGGGCGTTCTGCGCGACGAGCGCCCGGTTCGCGGTCTCCGCGCGGCCGTGGCTCTCGCGGTGGAGGTGGCCGAGGACGAACGGCGTCACCGCCTGTCCGCTCACGCCGGCCGCGGCAGCGGCGGCCAGCGCCTCTTCGACCAGCGGCTCCACGTCCTCGAGCGGCTCGTCCGGCGGCCGGCCGAGCAGGAGCCCGGCGCCGCCCAGCCGCCAGTGTGCGTCCGCCACCTGCGCCGCCTCATCCGCCGACTCGACGCGGGCCGAGACGGGCGG
>DATEHY010000049.1:0-6741 GCA_035279325.1 Gaiellaceae bacterium | reverse complement strand
CGCTCGAACCACTGCTCAGACACGGCTCCTCCAGACACGTCGGGAACCAGGTTCGGGGCGTGTCTCGTTCGGCCATGCCCGATCCGAGGCCGCTCTCTCGAGGAGCCGCATCCTGAGCACGACGGCAAGGCCGGACATCGCTGCAGCGGACATGTCCGGAACCAGGTTCCGGACGTGGCCATTCGGGACGGTCATCCGCCGATCCTTAGCACGTGGCTCCGACCCGGGCCGAGCCTGACGTAGTTGCGGCCGATCCGCCAGGTCCACGTCTCGTCCGAGAGCAGGTCGCGCACCTGGTATGCGGGGGGGAGGCCGGTCGAGACCGGCAGGACGCAGACGCCAACCTGCGTCGCCGCGGGATCGAGGTTCACGACCGTGACGACGCTCGAGTCGCCGTGCCGCTTGAGGAAGGCGAAGAGTTGCTCGTTCTCGGTCTCGAGCAGCGTGAGGTTCTCGAGCCACTGCAGGGCCTCGTTCTCGCGCCGCGCCGCGTTGAGCCTCGCGGCGAGCGGCAGCAGCGGCCCGTCGAGCGAGCGGCGCTTCAGCTCGTACTTCTCCGAGTTGAGGTATTCCTCGGAGCCGGGACGCACAGGGACGTTCTCGCAGTGCTCGAAACCGGAGTAGATGCCGTACGAGGGCGAGAGCGTCGCGGCGAGCACGAGGCGCGCCTCGAAGGCCGGGCGGCCGCCCGACTGCAGGTACTCGTGGAGGATGTCCGGCGTGTTCGCGAAGCAGTTCGGCCGGTAGAACTCGCGCCACTCGAGCAGCTGGTCGAGGAACTCGAGCAGCTCCCAGCGGTTGTTCTTCCACGTGAAGTACGTGTAGCTCTGCGCGAACCCCGACTTCGCGAGCGCCGTCATCGGCGCGGGCCGCGTGAAGGCCTCCGAGAGGAAGATCACGTCGGGGTGCTCGCGCCGCACCTCGCCGATCAGCCACTCCCAGAACGGCAGCGGCTTCGTGTGCGGGTTGTCGACGCGGAAGACGGTCACGCCGCAGCCGACCCAGTGGAGGACGACGTCGAGCAGCGCCTGCCAGAGCCCGCGCCAGTCGTCGCAGCCGAAGTCCACGTTGTAGATGTCCTGGTAGCGCTTCGGCGGGTTCTCGGCGAACTTCAGCGTCCCGTCGGGACGGCGGAAGAACCACTCCGGATGCTTCTTCAGCCACGGATGGTCGGGCGAGCACTGGATCGCGAAGTCGAGCGCGATCTCGAGCCCGAGCTCCTTCGCCTCGGCGACGAGCGCGCGGAAGTCCTGCTCGGTGCCGAGCGAGGGATCGATGGCGTCGTGGCCGCCCTGGTCGGAGCCGATCGCCCACGGGCTGCCGACGTCGCCGGGCTGCGCGGTCTCGGAGTTGTTCCGGCCCTTGCGGTTCGTGACCCCGATCGGGTGGATCGGCGGCAGGTAGAGGACGTCGAAGCCGAGCTCGGCGAAGCGCGGCAGCAGCTCCCGCACGCCCGCGAAGCCCCCCCACGAGCGCGGGAAGAGCTCGTACCACGAGCCGAAGCGAGCGAGGACGCGGTCGGCGTCGACCGTATACGTCGCCGACCACGCCTTCTCCGAGCGCGCGCCCGCCGGCGCCTCGAGGGCGGTCTCGACCGTCAGCTCCTCCTCGCCGAGCAGGACGGCACCCTCGGAGAGCTCGCCCGTGAGGTCCGCCTGGCCCGCGGCGACCTTGCGCCGCAGCTCCTCCTGGAACGACGCCACACGGTCGACCCAGGTCTCGATCCGGAAGCTCCAGAGCCCGGGCCGGTCGACCTCGAACGCGCCGGCCCAGAGGTCGTTCCCGAGTGGCTCGAGCGGCGCCTCGGTCCAGCGCGTCGCCTCGGGGTGCTTGTAGCGGATCGCGGCGCCGAGCGTCTCGTGCCCGTCGCGGAAGATCCGGGCAGTCACCTCGACGAGGTCGCCGACCGTGCGCTTGACCGGATAGCGGCCGCAGTCGACCTGGGGCGAGACCTCCTGGATCTGGACCCGCGCTGGAGCGGTCTTCGGGGTGGACACGCCCGAAGTCTCACTGATGCGGAAGGATCAAAACGTGAAGCTCCCTCGCTCGGCCGGGATCCTGCTGCATCCGACGTCGCTGCCGTCCGGGAAGCTCGACCGCGACGCGTATCGGTTCGTCGACTGGCTCGCCGCGGCCGGACAGTCGTGGTGGCAGGTGCTGCCGCTCGGGCCGCCCGACGAGTTCCAGTCGCCGTACCGCTCCCCGTCGGCGTTCGCAGCCTCGCCGCAGCTCCTGGCCCGGCCCGGCGCGCGGGTCAGCGCCGGGGAGGTCGAGGACTTCATCGCGCGCCATCCGTACTGGACGCGCGGCTGGGCGGATTTCGCCGGCGCGGACGCCCTCGCCGACCAGGTGCGCTTCGAGCGCGAGTGGGGCGCGTTGCGTGGCTACGCGGCGGAGCGCGGCGTCCGGCTGATCGGCGACCTGCCGATCTACGTCTCGGACGCCGGGGCGGACCTCGCAACCTGGCCGGAGCTGTTCACGCAGGGCGAGGTCGCCGGCGCTCCCCCCGACGCGCTCAGCGCGAACGGCCAGCGCTGGGGGAACCCGCTCTACGACTGGCCCGTGCACCGTGCGACCGGGTTCCACTGGTGGCGAGAGCGGTTCCGGCGAACCTTCGAGCTCGTCGACGTCTGCCGCATCGACCACTTCCGCGGGTTCGTCTCGTACTGGGCCATTCCGGGGCGGAACTCGACGGCGCGAAACGGACGCTGGCGGCCCGGCCCGGGAGCGGAGCTCTTCGCCGCCGTCGAGCACGAGCTCGGCCGGCTGCCGCTGATCGCGGAGGATCTCGGCCACATCACGCCGCCCGTGCACCGCCTGCGCGACGAGCTCGGACTGCCCGGCATGGTCGTGCTCCTCTGGGCGTTCCGCGGCGGCGCACGCAACCCGCACGCGCTCGCGAACCACCGTCCCAACTCGGTCGTGTACACGAGCACCCACGACACCGACACGGCGCTCGGCTGGTTCGAGAGCCTGCGGCCGCGCGACCGCGCCGCGACCGGCCTCGATCCGAGCGAGCCTGGCTGGGGGCTGATGGAGCTCGCCTACCGCTCCCGCGCCTCGCTCGCGGTCGTCCCGGCGCAGGACGTGCTCGGGCTCGGCAGCGAGGCGCGGATGAACCGTCCGGGCGTCTCGCGGGGGAACTGGAGCTGGCGGCTCGAGCGCGGTGCGCTGACCGCGGCGCTGGCGCGACGGCTGCGCCGCCTCGCCGAGCAGCACGGCCGCGTCTAGCGCGTCCCGGACCGCCAGAGGGGCCGCAGCAGCGGATCGCTGACCCGTTCCACCCGGGAGACCACCCAGGAGACGAAGCGCGGCAGGAGACGCACGACGACGCCGGCGGCGATCAGCCCGACCACGACACCTGCGGCGACGTCGCTCGGGTAGTGCGCACCGATGAACAGCCGTCCGATCCCGATGATCGCCGCGATGACCAGGAAGATCACGCCTGCGGCGAGGTCGAACGAGAGCACGGCGAACGCGATCGCGAACGAGACGGTCGTGTGGTCGCTCGGGAACGTCGCGTCCGTGGAGCTCGACCAGGGATGGCTGATCTGGTGGGTCTCGTACGGCCGTGGGCGGTCCCACGCGTGGTGGATGACGAACGCGATGACGTAGGAGAGCGCGGCGGACGCGAAGCCGCTGCCGCACGCGAGCTTCCATTTCCGGTCGCCCCCGGGGCGGCTCAGAAACCAGAGCGCCGCGGCGATGACCACCATCACGGGGATGCTCGCCTTCTCGATGTCGGAGAAGAGCGTGCCCACCCAGTGGTGGTGCAGCGAGACGTCGTAGATCGCTTTGTAGAGGCGCCAGTCCAACGGCGGAAGGGTATACGGGCGACCGCCGGCGTCTGCGATCATGGGCGGCGGTGAACGTCCTGCTCCTGGTGGAGGCGGACGAGCCTGCGGTCAGCGGGCTGGGGGAGCGGCTGCGGAGCGCCGGCCACGGCGTGCAGACGGCCGCGGGTACGGGTCAGGCGGAGGTCGCCGCACGCCGCGGGAGGCTCGACGCTGCGATCTTCGACGCCGCCGGCTGGTCGGTCGGCGAGCTTCGCCGCCGTTTCCCGGGCATCCCACTCGCCGCGTGGCTGCGCGACCGCTCCGACGAGCTCGTGGTCGAGCTGTTCGCGGCGGGCGCGGACGAGGTGCTCCACCGCGGCATGGGCTCACGGGAGCAGTTGGCGCGAGTGGCCGCTCTCGCGCACAGGGCGCCGCAGCCGCAGGTCGCGCTCGCCTTCGGACCGCTCGGCATCGATCCCGGGCGGGGCGAGGCGACCTGGCACGGCCGGCGCCTGCCGTTGACGCAGCGGGAACGCGAGCTCCTGCATGCGCTCGCCGAGGTCCACGGTGCCACGCTGAGGCGGGAGATCCTCTACCGGCGCGTCTGGGGTTACGCGATGGCTCGCGGCGACCGGGTGGTCGACGTCAACGTGAAGCGGCTCCGTGACAAGCTCGCACACGAGGTGGGCCCGCCCATCGCCATCGAGACGGAGCAGGGCGTCGGCTACCGCCTCGTCGTCGCCGAGCCGGGCGTAACCGCTCTGTAACACCTTCGTCTCGACTCTGTAACAGGAGCGCGTTCCCGGCGCGATTAGCGTCGCAGACGACAGTCTGCCGAGAGAAGGAGAAGCCCATGCGCCTGGCCCTCGTGCCGCGCACCGCCGAGTTCTACGAGCTGTTCGCCGTCGCGGGCCGCACCGCCCACGAGGCCGCCCGCCTGACGGAGACGCGATTCCGCGAAGTGCCCGAGCCGAGCGTCCCGCACGCCCGCGTCAAGGAGCTCGAGCGGGAGGCCGACGACGTCGTCCGCAACATGTTCGAGCTGCTCAACACGCAGTACGTGACGCCGTTCGACCGGGAGGACATCTCGGAGCTCGCCCGAGCGGTCGACGACGTCGTCGACTTCGTGGAGGAGGCCTCCGACCTCCTCGACCTCTACAAGATCGAGGCGCCGATGGAGCAGGCGACCGAGCAGTGCCGCGTGCTCGTCGAGGCGTGCGCGCAGCTCGAGCGTGCACTGTCCTCGCTCCGCAACTTCCGCGGCGCCGAGGAGGCGATCCTCGAGCTCAAGCGGCTCGAGGACGACGGCGACCGGCTCGCGCGCGACGCGATCGCGTCGCTCTTCGAGGACGAGGACGTCAGCCCGCGGACGATGATCCGCTGGAAAGACGTCTTCGAGGCCCTCGAGCGGGCGATCGACGCCTGCGAGACGGCGGGCCACATCGTGGGCAACATCGTCCTCAAGAACGCGTAGGAGGCGGAGATGAACCTGACGCTCGTCGCCGTCGTCGCCGTCGCGCTCTGCTTCGATTTCACGAACGGCTTCCACGACGCGGCCAATGCGATTGCCACCAGCGTGTCGACGCGTGCCATCTCGCCGCGCCTCGCCGTGCTGGGCTCGGCGCTCCTCAACTTCGCCGGCGCGTTTCTCTCCCTCAAGGTCGCGGCGACGGTCGGCAAGGGGATCGTGGATCCGAGTGCCGTCACGCTGCGCGTCGTGCTCGCGGGCCTGATCGGGGCGATCGCCTGGAATCTGTTCACCTGGCGACTGGGGTTGCCGTCGAGCTCCTCGCACGCGCTCATCGGCGGAGTCGCGGGCTCGGCGATCGCCGCGGCGGGCTTCGGCGTCGTCGAGTGGAACGGCTTGTGGGAGAAGGTCGCGATCCCGGCCCTCGCCTCGCCCGCTCTCGCGTTGCCCCTCGCGTCGGTGGTCATGCTCGTCCTGCTCTGGATCATCCGCAAGCGGGCGCCCGGCAAGGTCAATCGCGTGTTCCGGCGACTGCAGCTCCTGTCCGCGGGCTTCGTCTCGCTCGCGCACGGGACGAACGACGCGCAGAAGACGATGGGCGTGATCGCGCTGGCTCTCGTCGCGGCGCATCCGGGGCAGAGCTTTCACGTGCCGGACTGGGTGATCGCGTCGGCCGCCGCCGCGATGGCCGCGGGCACCTATGCCGGTGGGTGGCGGATCGTGCGCACGCTCGGCCAGCGCGTGGCGAAGCTCGAGCCGCCACAGGGCTTCGCCGCCGAGACCGCGACCGCGACGCTGCTCTGGCTGACGGCCCACTTCGGGTTCCCCGTCTCGACGACGCACACGGTCTCGAGCGCCGTGCTCGGCGCCGGCGCGACGTCTCGCTTCTCGGCCGTGCGCTGGGGGATCGCCGGCAACATCGTCGTCGCGTGGCTCGTCACGCTGCCGGCCGCGGCCCTGGTCGGCGCCGCGATGGAGGCCGCGACGCGGCTCCCGGGCGGCGTCGTCTGGGCTCTCCTACTCGCGCTGCTCGTCAGCGGACTCTTGGTCCTCGTACGGCGGCCGCGGTTGCGGCCGGCGGCGGCGTCCATGCCGGCTCACTCGTAGGGCTGCGGCCGCAGGCCGGTCTCGACCTCGCGCCGCCCGTCGGACTCGTACGCGAGGTCGACCGCCTCGTGCTCGCGGTACGTGCCGGCGATCCCGAGCCACATGGATGCCCAGCGCCAGAAGCCGAGCCTTCCCTCCTGGGCGAGGGGGCGCGGAAAGACGAGTGAGCGTCCCTCGATCTCGAAGTCCCGTCCCGGCACTTGCCGGACGCCGCCGACGTAGACGTCGAAGGTGGACGGGACGTGGTCGGGCAGTTCGATCCGCGTGCGCTGAGACACCCTTCATAGAATGCCCGCGGGTGCGCCGGAAGCTGCCGTCCTTCGTCATCGTCGTGCTGGTCGCGCTCGCGACGGCAGGCGTCGCCGCTGCTGCGAACGGGGGCTTCACGCC
>DATEHY010000048.1:0-17332 GCA_035279325.1 Gaiellaceae bacterium | reverse complement strand
TCGTCCGGGACGACGCGACGGGCGCGCTTGCGCTCCTCGAGCGTGCGCGCGACGCCGGCCTCGGCAGCCTCGTCGTCCTCGTCGGCCGCGATCCGGAGCAGCTCGTCGCCCGGATGCCGGTCGTCGCCAAGGAGGAGTTGCTGGCATCGCCGGTCCCGGCGGTGACGCCGGAAGGATTCGGCTACGACCCCGAGCGCGGCGAGCTGTGGTTCGCGGGGGAGACCGCCGAGGCGCTGCTGCTCGAGCTGCAGGCCCGACGGCGCTCGCTCGCGGCCGAGCTCGACGGCTTGCGCGCGCGGCTCGCTGCTCCGACTCCGGAGCGCGCGTATTCCCTCGAGCGGAATCCGTTCGCCGGCCGCAGTCTGGGGCTCGCCGAGCGGCTCCTGCAGGCGCTCGAAATCTCGGTCGCGCACTTCGAGGCTCCGCTCCGCGCGGACGTCGACGCGGGCGCGGCGCGCAGCGGCGAGCTCGGTGCCGAGCTGCGCCGGCTCGGTGCGGCCGAGGTCGAGTTGAGACAGGAGCTGGCCGCCGCTTCCGAGGCGGTGTCGGCCCTCGAGGTGGAGGCCGCCCGACTCGACGCGGAGGCCGACGAAGCGCGCCGCCGGCTCGAGGAGGCGAATACCGACGAGCCGGCCGTGGGAGACGACCGCGAGCAGCTCGTCGACACCGCCGAGCGGCTCGAGCGCCGGCGCGAGACGCTCGGCCAGGTCAATCCACTCGCCCACGAGGAGTACGAGGCCGAGAAGGAGCGGCTCGAGGAGCTCGTCGCGCAGCGGACCGACCTCGAGGCGAGCCTCGCCGAGCTCCAGAAGCTCCGCAACGAGCTGACCGAGACGGTCGAGCGCCGCTTCGCCGAGACGTTCGACGCCGTCCAGCGCCACTTCGCGGACGTGACCGCCACCGTCTTCCCCGGCGGCGAGGGCCGCCTCCGCCTGACCGAGTCCGATGGTGACGAGGACGAGGAGGAGCCGGGCGTCGAGGTCGAGCTCCGGCCCGCCGGCAAGCGGGTGCAGCGCCTCTCGCTCCTCTCCGGCGGCGAGAAGGCCCTCGGCGCGATCGCGTTCCTCTTCGCGCTCTTCCTCGCCCGGCCGTGCCCGTTCTATCTCCTCGACGAGGTCGAGGCCGCGCTCGACGACACCAACATCGGCCGCTTCGTCGATCTCCTGCGCCGCTACTCCGACCGTGCGCAGTTCGTGGTCATCACGCACCAGAAGCGGACGATGGAGGCTGCAGACGTCCTCTACGGAGTGACGATGGGCGGCGAGGGCGTCTCGCAGATCGTCTCGCGCCGCCTGCCGCGCGACGAGGCAGAGGCCGTCTCCGCCGCGTAGGGGCCGTGCTCTACGACCCGAGCGCGTTCGAGGCGCTCACGGACGATCCGTGGGACGAGGGGCGCGTCCGTGACTCGATCGCGGCGCTCGTCGCGGACGCCGACGCCGCGTTCGATCCCGACCGGCTCTGGCCGGCGCACGAGTGGGACGGCTGGAACGCACCGCACCCGATGAAGAATCTCTACGTGGGCGCGGCCGGCGTCGTCTTCGCCCTCGACGAGCTCCGGTGCCGTGGCCTCGCCGAGACGTCGCTCGATCTGCCGGCCGTCGCGCTCGCCGCGCTCGAGCGCTGGCGGGCCGAGCCCGACTACATCAAGGGCGAGGTCGTCCCCGAGCCCGCAGACGCCGGGCTGCTCACGGGCGAAGCCGGGGTCCTGCTCGTCGCCTGCAGGCTCGGCCACCGCTTCGACGACGATCTGCGCGACCGGATCCACGCCAACGTCGCCAGCGAGGCGGAAGACCTCATGTGGGGCACGCCCGGGACGCTGGTCGCCGCCGCCGCGATGGGCTGGGACGACCTGGCACGGGAGTCGGCAGACGCGCTCGCGTCGCGCCGCGACGCCGACGGCCTCTGGACCCAGCGGCTCTGGGGCACGAGCTTCCGCGGGATCGGCACCGTGCACGGGCTGGCCGGCAACGTGTGCGCCCTGCTCCAGGTCGACGACGAGCGCAACGACGCGCTTCGCACCGAGTCGGCAGCCGCCTTCGCCCGCGCCGCGACGCGGGAGGACGGGCTCGCCAACTGGAGCAGCGAGCAGAAGCTGCAATGGTGCGCGTCGGCGCCCGGGATCGTCTCCCTCGCGCGCGGCTATCTCGACGAGGAGCTCCTGCTCGCGGCCGCCGAGCTCGTCTGGCAGGCGGGCGCACCCGGCGACGAGAAGGGACACGGCATCTGTCACGGAACGTCCGGCAACGGCTTCGCGCTGCTCGCGGCCTTCGAGCGGACGGAGGACGAGCGGTGGCTCGAGCGCGCCCGCCGCTTCGCGACCCATGCGCTCGGTCAGGCGGCGCGTCTGCCGGGGCGCTACTCGCTCTTCACCGGCGGAGTGGGCACGGCGCTGTTCGCGGCCGCGTGCCTCGACGCAGACGCGCGCTACCCGGTGGTCGAGCCGCGCTAGGCGAGGGCGGCCGCGAGGGCCGCACGATCCGTCGGCTCGCCGTGCGCCGGCAGCACGAGCTCGACGGGAAGGCCGAGCAGCGGGCGGAGCCGGGCGGCGACGTCGTCGCGCGTGAGGTGCTTGCGGCCGCCCATCTGGATGCCGAGCCCGTCGCCGAAGTCCGAGAGGGAGTCGCCGGACACGATCGCCCCGATCGAGGGAAGCCAGAGGACGAGGTCGTTGTCCTCGCGACCGGCGTATGCCTCGATCCCGAACGGCCAGGGGCCGGGACCGTGGAACTCTCCGGGACCCTCGCCCGCGCGCAACCACGCGAGGTCCTCGCTCTCCATGCCGCGCACGCGCTCGGGGTCGATGCCGAACTTCTCGACCCAGTCCTGCCACGTGTCGGCCGGCGGCGTGTGCACCGGCAGCCCGAGCCCGCGGGCGTTGCGTTCGTGGTACGGCGCGGTCAGGACGACGGCGGTGGCGCGCTCGCGCAGCTCGTCGGGGACGGCGAGCGGATCGAACAGCACCAGGTCGTCGCCGAGCTCGATCGCATACGAGGAGACGAGCTCCGGCCACCACTGCTCGTCGTTCCAGTCCGGATGCGGCGCCTGCCAGTGCCAGATCCCGGGACGCAGCTCACGCACGTCGCGATCGTAGAGGATCGGGCCACTACGATCGCCTCGGTGGACGAACGCCTCGAGCGCTACGCAGAGCTCGCCGTTCGGATCGGCGCGAACGTACAGGCGGGCCAGGAGGTCTACATCCGCGGGCTGGTCGAGCACGCCGACCTCGTCCGCGCGTTGACGCGGCAGTCGTACAGAGCCGGCGCGTCGTACGTGAGCGTCGCCTACGAGGACCAGCACGTGCGGCGGGCGATGATCGAGCTCGGCCCCGACGAGGCTCTCGGCTACTCGCCCGAATGGCTGCAGACGTTCGCTCGGGCTCACGCCGGCAACGCCCGGCTCGGGACGTCGGGGAATCCGGAGCCGGAGCTGCTCGCCGACCTCGACGGCGATCGCGTCGGCCGCGCCGTCCCGCACGAGATGGCCGCCATCTACCGCCGGCACTACGAGGAGAACAGCGTCAACTGGTGCGGCGTCGCGTCGCCGAATGCCGGCTGGGCGCAGAGGGTCCTCGGCGAGCCGGACGTCGAGCGTCTCTGGGAGCTCGTCGCGTTCTGCTTCCGTCTCGACGAGCCCGATCCGATCGCCGCGTGGCGGGAGCACCTCGACCGGCTCGACGCCCGCGCCGCCGCTCTCACCGGGCTCCAGCCCCACGCGATCCGCTACCGCGGGCCGGGGACCGACCTCGCCGTCGGCCTTCTGCCGACCGCGAAGTGGGGGAGCGCACGCTTCCGCACCGCGAGCGAGATCCACTACGTCGCGAACATGCCGACCGAGGAGATCTTCACGACCCCGGATCCGCGGCGGGCGGAGGGCACGCTGCGCTCGACGCTGCCCCTCAGCTACGGCGGCCGGCTCATTCGGGGACTCGAGCTCACGTTCGAGGACGGACGGATCGTCGACGTCGAGGCCGAGTCGGGGCGGACGTCGTTCGCGGCCATCTCGCGACCATCGAGAACGCCGACCGGCTAGGCGAGCTGGCGCTCGTCTCGAAGGAATCGCGGGTCGGCCGGACCGGGACGCTCTTCTACAACACGCTCTTCGACGAGAACGCCACGTGTCACATCGCCTACGGCTTCGGGATCTCGTACGCCTTCGACGGCATGCCCGACGAGCGCATGAACGTCTCGAACATCCACGTCGACTTCATGGTCGGCGGGCCGGAGCTGGAGGTAGACGCGGTGCTGGGCGACGGAACCGAGATTCCGCTGATCCGCGACGAGACCTGGCAGCTGGCCGAGTAACGGGGGACGGCGTCCCACTAGGCTGACGCGATGCCACGGACGTGGGGGGAGCTGCTGGGCGAGCCGGACGCGGCTCCGCCCGCCGAGGAGGAGAGCGGCGGCCGCCTGTTCTCGCGCCTGCGCGACTCCCTCTCGAAGTCGCGCCGCGCGCTGACGGGGGAGCTGGCCGCCGCGGCGTCCTTCGATCCGGCAGACGACGCCGACTGGGAGCGGCTCGAGGAGGCGCTCATCGCGGGCGACGTCGGCGTCCGCGCGACCGCCGAGCTCGTGCGGCGGCTCGAAGCGCGCGGCGAGCTCGCGGATCTCAACGCCGCGCTCACGGAGGAGGTCACCGCGCTCTTCGGCGAGCCGCCCGTCCTCGAGGTCGCGTCCAGGCCCGCCGTGATCCTCGTGGTGGGCGTCAACGGCACCGGCAAGACGACGACGATCGGCAAGCTGTCGGCGCGGCTGGCGGAACACGGCCGCTCGGTCGTCGTCGCCGCCGCGGACACGTATCGGGCGGCGGCCGAGGAGCAGCTCGAGATCTGGGCGCAGCGGGCCGGAGCGGACTTCATCGGCTCCGAGCGCGGCGGCGACCCGGCGGCCGTCGCCTACGACGCCGTCGAAGCCGCCGTCGCGCGCGGCCGGGACGTCGTCGTCGTCGACACGGCGGGCCGGCTCCACACGCAGACGAACCTGATGGAGGAGCTCGCCAAGGTGCGGCGCGTCCTCACCGGCCGGCTCGACGGGGCACCGCACGAGACGCTCCTCGTGGTCGACTCGACGACTGGTCAGAACGGCGTCCAGCAGGCGCGGCTGTTCGGCGATGCGGTCGGCGTGACGGGTGTCGTCCTGACGAAGCTCGACGGCTCCGCGAAGGGCGGCGTCGCGATCCCGATCGCGTACGAGCTCGGCCTGCCGGTGAAGCTCGTCGGCGTCGGCGAGGCGCTGGAGGACCTTCAGCCGTTCGATCCGCGCGACTACGCGCGCGCGCTCGTCGCAGGCTAGGAGCCGCAGACCGAGACGAACTCGATCACGGGACCGTCTGCTTCGCCGCCCGCGCTGCCGAAGCCGCCGCAGCGGGCGTCTCCGGTCTTCTCCCAGGCGGAGCCCGTCCAGCTCCAGTCGGTCGCCATCCGGTCCGCGCTCTTCGAGGCGTCCCGTTCCGACCCGTCGACGGAGGCGGCCCCGTTCTTCGTCACCACGAACTCCCAGACGATCTCCTCGGCGTTCTCGTGGGACGCCAGTGGCTGCGCGACCGGTCGTGTCATGGGCTCGTAGCGAAGGTCGGGCGGGCTCAGCACGAGAGCCTGTGCACTCCAGAACCGCCCCTCGCGGCGCACGCGCACCGAGCAGGTCGCCCGCAGCGGCGGCGAGTTGCCGTCCGGCGAGTCGATCTCCCCGCGCACCGGAAGTCCGGCCCGGAGCGGCCGGCAATGGTCGAAGAGATGGCCCGACGCCGCCACGACGTCGGCCACGGCCGCCTGATCGTTCGCGGGCGGGCCGGCTGCGGTCACGCCCACTCGCAGGACGGGAAGTCGCGTCCGCCCGCACATGGGCGTGATGCGGAGCGGCCCGCGCCAGCGGACGCGGACGGTCGCTCCCAGCCCGCCGACCGCTCTGGTCGTCCCGGGCCGGAGCCTGGTCGGCGGGATGTAGGGGATCGTCGGAGAGACGAGCGCCTGCGTGTCGAACCTCGTGCCGTCTCCTGCATTGACGATGACGCGGACGTCCCACGGAGCGAGGCCGACCTTGACGGCGCGGTGGGAGACGTTGTGGAACGTGAAGGTCGCTCCCAGCGCCTGCCCCGCCTCGACGGGAGTGCTCGCAGTCGCGGTACAGCGGACACGTCCGCCGAGGATGAGGCGGCTCGACGAGACCGTGTTCGCTGAGATCTCCGTTCCGTCGGGCGCGCGGTGACTCCCGGCGCACGCGGACAGCGCTGCGGCGACCGCGACGAGCAGGCACGCGCGCGTCGAACCCTTCACGTCACTGAACATACGACGCCGGTCACTCGCCTGTCACGCCGGTACCCTGGCCCGCGATGTTCGACGCGCTCAGCGACAAGCTTCAGAGCGCCCTCGGAGACCTCCGCGGGCGCGGCGTCCTCGACGAGGAGGCGATCTCCCGCGCGATGCGCGAGGTGCGCCTCGCGCTGCTCGAGGCGGACGTCAACTTCGGCGTCGTCAAGGATTTCGTCGCGCAGGTGCGCGAGCGCGCGCTCGGCGAGGACGTCCGGAAGAGCCTGACGCCGGGCCAGCAGGTCGTCAAGATCGTCCACGAGGAGCTGACCGAGCTGCTCGGCTCCTCCGACTCCCGGCTCGCGTTCTCCCCGCGTCCGCCGACCACGATCCTGCTCGCCGGACTGCAGGGCTCGGGCAAGACGACCGCTGCGGGCAAGCTCGCGCTCCTGATCGGGAACGAGGGCAAGAAGCCGGCGCTCGTCGCGGCCGACCTGCAACGTCCCGCCGCGATCGACCAGCTCGTCCAGCTCGGCGATCAGGTCGGAGTGCCGGTCTACGCCGACGAGCGGAGCGATCCGGTCAAGGCCGTCCGCGACGGGATCGAGCGGTCGCGCGCGGATGCGCGCGACGTCGTGATCCTCGACACGGCCGGTCGGCTTCACGTCGACGAGGCGCTGATGGAGGAGCTCGCTGCCGTCCGCCGCGAGGCCAAGCCGACCAACGTCCTGCTCGTGCTCGACGCGATGACCGGCCAGGAAGCCGTCAACGTCGCGCAGGCGTTCCAGGAGCGCATCGACTTCGATGGCGTCGTCCTGACGAAGCTCGACGGAGACGCGCGCGGCGGCGCGGCGCTCTCGGTGCGCACGGTCACCGGCCGGCCGATCAAGCTCGCGTCGATCGGCGAGAAGCTCGACGCGCTCGACTGGTTCCACCCGGACCGGATGGCGTCGCGGATCCTCGGCATGGGCGACGTGCTGACGCTGATCGAGCGCGCCGAGGCGGCGATCGAGGACGAGGAGAAGGAAGAGCTCGAGCGCCGGATGCTCAAGGGCGAGTTCACGTTCGACGACTTTCTCTCGAGCTACAAGATGCTGCGCCGGATGGGGCCGCTGCAGGGCGTCCTCAAGATGATCCCCGGCCTCGGCAAGCAGATCGAGGGGCTCGATCAGGTCGACGAGCGCCAGCTCAAGCGGGTCGAGGCGGTCATCCTCTCGATGACGCCGCACGAGCGGCGCGTTCCGCACGTGATCGACGCCTCGCGCCGCAAGCGGATCGCCGCCGGCTCGGGCACGACGCTGGAGCAGGTCAACCAGCTGATCGAGGCTCGCAAGCAGATGGCGAAGATGATGAAGCTGGCCGGATCCGGCAAGATGCCCCAGTTGCCGGGCATGGCAGCGGGAGCGCCTACGATGGGCGGCGGTCCGCGACCGAGCGCGACCCGTAAGGCGAGCTCGAAACGGAAAAAGAAGAAAGCGAGAAGGTAGGTCGTGAACAGATGGCAGTGAAGCTCAGGCTGACGCGGGTCGGCTCGAAGAAGAACCCGATCTACCGCGTCGTCGCCGCCGATTCGCGCTCGCCGCGCGACGGCAAGTTCATCGAGATCGTCGGCCGCTACAACCCGCAGTCGGACCCGTCGCTCATCGACCTCGACGAGGCGAAGGTGCGCAACTGGCTCGAGAAGGGCGCGCAGCCGACCGAGTCGGTGGCGAAGCTCCTCAAGGCACAGGGAATCCAGTAGCGCATGGCCGAGCTCGTAGCCGAGCTCGCGCGCCGGCTCGTCGACGAGCCCGATGCCGTGCGGGTCGAGGAGTACGAGGAGGCCGACGGCACGCTCGTCCTCGAGCTCCACGTGGCCGAGGGGGACGTCGGCAAGGTGATCGGCCGCCAGGGCAGGCTCGCGCGCGCGCTGCGGACGATCGTTCGGGCCGGCGGCGTCGAGGCGGGACGGCGGCTCCAGCTCGAGATCGTCGACTAGCCCGACGTGACGGTCGCCGCCCTCTACGACATCCACGGCAATCTCGCCGCTCTCGAGGCGGTGCTCGCGGAGCTGCCGGACGACGCGACGATCCTCATCGGCGGCGACATCTGCGCGGGCGGCGAGCAGCCCTCCGAGACGCTCGCTCGTCTGCGCGGCCTCGGCGACCGCGTGGTGTGGCTGCGCGGGAACGCCGACCGGGAGCTTCATCCCGGCGAGGAGGGGCTCGCACCGGCGGACTTCCTCGAGAAGGCGCGGTCGGAGCTGAGCGAGGAGGAGATCGAGTTCCTCCATGAGCTGCCTCCCACGCAGCGCATCGGCGACGTCCTCTACTGCCACGCCTCGCCGCGGAACGACCTCGACATCTTCACGGAGCGCACGCCCGAGGAACGGATCTCGTCCCTCTTCGACGCCCTCGACGTGCCAACCGTCGTATGCGGGCACACGCACACGCAGTTCGAGCGGACGGTCGCGGGCGTGCGGGTGGTCAACGCCGGCAGCGTCGGCATGCCGTACGAGGAGGAGCCGGGCGCGTACTGGCTGCTCGACCTCGTCCACCGGCGGACGCCCTACGACGGCGCGGAGCTGCGAGCGACGCGCGAGGAGGCCGTCTCCGAGTTCACCGAGCGTGGGCTCTGAGGCCACCGGCCGCACGCCGCTCCCGGGCGGCGGAGCCGCCCTCCGCGGCGTGCTCTCGCCGCCGGCGGCGCGGGCCGGCGCTCGCTCGGCGCGGCCGGATCTCTCGCACTGTCCGCGCCTCATTCGCTCCGCCCGCTTGCCGGCGACGAGCCGGAGGCCCGATGTCTGAGCTCGTCCCGGTCGGGCGCGTGGGCAGGCCGCACGGGCTCGACGGCGGCTTCTTCGTCGAAGGCGCGAGCGAACGGCGGGGGGTCTTCGCCGAGGGCGCGACGGTCTACGCAGGTGGAGAGCCGGCGACCGTCGTCGCCTCGCGGCACGGGTCCGGCGGCCGACAGGTGATCCGGCTCGACCGCCACGTCGAGCGCGGAGCAGAGCTCGCGGTCGCGCGCGCGACCCTGCCGGCTCTCGACGACGAGGACGAGTTCTACGTCTTCCAGCTCGTCGGGCTCAGGGTCGAGGAGGAGGGGGGACGGCTCCTCGGCCGGGTGCGCGAGGTACTCGAGTACCCTGGCAACGACGTGCTCGAGCTTGACTCCGGTGCGTCACTTCCCCTCGTCGAGGCGTGCGTCCGGCAGGTGGATCTGGCCGGGGGGCGAATCGTCGTCGCCGTGGGGTTCGCGGAACCGGAATAAGCCCAGCCCGTGCGCATCGACGTCTTCACCCTCGTTCCCCACGCCTATGCCTGGTTGACGGAGCAGCAGCCCGTGGCCGGCGTCCTCGGGAGCGAGCTCGAGCTGAGGCTCTTCAACTACCGCGACTCGACACCGCTGCGCGCCGGGCAGGTCGACGACGAGCCGTACGGCGGCGGAGCCGGGATGGTGCTGCGGGTCGACGTCGCCGCCGCCGCGCTCGAGGCTGCCTACGGCGGAGCGCCGCCCGGACCGGTGATCGCGCTCAGCCCCAAGGGTCGGCAGCTGACGCAGGCCGTCGTCGAGGAGCTCGCCGCGCTGCCGGCGCTCACGCTGCTCTCTTCCCGCTTCGAGGGCTTCGACGAGCGCATCGTCGAGCACCTCTCCACCGACGCGATCTCCGTGGGGCCGTACGTCCTCTCGAACGGAGACCTGCCGGCGATGATCCTGCTCGACGCGGTCGCGCGGCGCCTGCCGGGCGCGCTGGCCGAGGGCTCGGGCGAGCTCGAGAGCTTTTCGGCCGAGCTCGGCGGTGGGCTCGAGTATCCGCACTACACGCGGCCGGCCGACTTTCGCGGCTGGTCCGTGCCGGAGGTGCTGCTCTCGGGCGACCACGCGCGCGTAGAGGCCTGGCGACGGGGGCACGTGACGTGAGCGACCACTTCGACTGGGGCCCGCCCGGCGACGGCGACGAGGACGAGCCGGAGGAGACGCAAGGCGAGGGCGAGTCCCCCGGTGGCTGGCCCGAGGAGAAGCCGGGCTACGGGAGCCGCTCCGCGAGCGGATGGGCCGACGACGAACCGGAGCAAGGCCGGCACGCTCCGAGCGACTGGCCCACCACGTCGCCCTGGCAGCACCCCGACCACAGCGATTACGGCGCCTACGGATACGGGCGGCCCGAGGCGCCACCGCGAGACGAGGAGGCCGAGCGGTATGCCGCGCGGCGCACCCGAGACCCACTCGCCCGTCTCTTCCCGGGCCTCCCCCGAGGCGTCCGCGTCGCCCTCGACTGGGTACTGACCATCGCCGGTGCGATCCTGATCGTCCTCGCGCTCAAGCAATGGGTCGTCAACCCGTACCGGATCCCGTCGTCGTCGATGGAGCCCACGCTGAACTGCGCCAAGCCGGCGCTCGGCTGTCTCGGAAACTCGAGCGATCGCGTGCTCGCGTGCCGCATCTGCCTCCACTTCGAATCGCCGGCGCGCAACGACATCGTCGTCTTCAACACCCCGAGCGAGGCCGCCCTCAAGTGCGGCGAAGGCGGAACCTTCGTGAAACGCGTGATCGGCCTGCCGGGCGAGACGGTGCACGAGGATCGCAAGGGGTACATCTGGATCCGCGCACCCGGAGCGACGAGATACGTGAGGCTGAACGAGCCGTTCGTGTCCGCGAAGGACCGACTCGCCGACAGCGAGCACTTCGGGGAATACTGGCCCACGGTCCACGGCCGCCCGACGCGCATCCCGCCGGGCAACTACTTCATGATGGGAGACAACCGCTCGCAGTCGTGCGACTCCCGCACGTGGGGCACGGTGCCCCGCAGCAAGCTGATCGGGATCGTATTCTTCGTCTACTGGCCGCCGGATCGCATCGGCTTTCGCTGACCCGGGCGAAGAGGTGCGCTCTTCGCCCGGTCTGACCGAACTCCGCCGGCGGGAGAGCGCGGTCTCCCACCGGCTCCGTGCTGAGAGCTCGTATGGGCTCGTCGGGTTCCGACGCCGGTCTCGTCGCGGGCGAGCAGGCTTCACGTGCTCGCCCGCTCGTTCGCGGCGGCGTAACGCGGCGTTACGCCGCCGCCTCGGCGTCCGAGCCGCTCGAAGCGCCCAGTGCTGGGATCCTTTCTCGTACCGGCGTGCGCCGCTCTTCGGTACTCTGGGCCGTCGCCGGTCAGGCCCCTTTGCCATGAGCAACGTGATTCAGGAACTCGAGCGCGCGCAGTTGCGCAACGTCCCGCGCTTCAAGGCCGGGGACACCGTGCGGGTCCACTTCCAGGTGATCGAGGGCACGCGCCGCCGTGTGCAGGTCTTCGAGGGAATCGTCCTCAAGCGGCAGGGAGCCGGCGCGCGCGAGACCTTCACCGTGCGCAAGCAGTCGTTCGGGATCGGCGTCGAGCGGACGTTCCCGCTCCACTCTCCGAAGATCGAGAAGATCGAAGTCGCCGCAATCGGCGACGTCAACCGCGCGAAGCTCTACTACCTCCGCGGCCGTGTCGGCAAGAAGGCGCGCGTGCGCGAGCGGCGGTACGGAGCCGGCTCGGAGCTGCCGCAGGCGGTGGAGGCGACGCTCGCGGAAGCCGGGCCCGAGCCCGAGGACGCAGAGGGGCCGCAGTCCGAGGCGGAGGTCGTCGAGGCCGAGCCCGAGGACGAGGCGGTCGCCGAGGACGAGCCGGCGGCGGACGAAGCTGCCGCCGACGAGCCGGCCGACGAGGCCGAGCCGGCAGCCGCCGAGTAACAACTTCCCGGCAACTTCCTGCGCGCCGCGACCGTCGCCCGAGGCGGGCGATACTCTCGCAGCGACGTGAAGCGGACCGGCCAGAAGCTCCTGCGGTTCGATCGACGCCTCGGCGCGCGCTTCGTCGCGGGTGCCGACGAGGCCGGACGCGGCTCGCTCGCGGGCCCGCTGGTCGTGGCGGGCGTCCTGCTCGACTACGGCTCGTTGCGTGACCATCGCGTCCGGCCGCTCGGCTTCCTCAACGACTCGAAGCAGTGCTCGCCGGAGCGGCGCGAGGCGCTCTTCCAGGCGGTCGTCAGTTGCGCGGCGCAGATCGCCGTGCGCGTGATCCCGCCGGGCGACATCGACCGCCACGGCCTCCATCGCTCGAACCTCGCCGGCCTGCGCGCCATGCTCCACGCGCTGACTCCTCCCGCCGAGGCGTGCCTGGTCGACGGCTTCCGGCTCGGGCCCACGGCGCCGGAGCACACGGCGGTCGTCGACGGCGACGAGAAGAGCGCCGCGATCGCGGCGGCTTCGATCGTCGCGAAGGTGACGCGCGACCGCCTGATGCGGCGCCTCGACTCGCTCTATCCCGCGTACGGATTCGCGCAGCACGTCGGGTACATCACGCCGGGGCACTCGGCCGTCGTCCGCGCCCGCGGCCCGTCCGCCGTCCACCGGCTGAGCTTCCAGGCGCTCTGCTACGGGGGCGAAGTAGAGGCAGTTGCCTAGGCGAGGCTCCGGCTTCGCGGCCGAGCGGCGGGCCGTGTGGTGGTACCGACTGCGCGGCTGGAAGATCCTCGGCGAGAACGTCTGGGCGGGAGGCAACGAGCTCGACCTGATCGTCCGGCGCGGCTCGACCCTGCGCTTCGTCGAGGTGAAGGAGAAGCGCGGGACGCGGTTCGGCGATCCGCTGGAGATGATCACGGCCGAGAAGCGGCGGCGGCTGCGTCGGGCGGCGGAGGCCTGGCTCGGCGCGCGGCCCGAGCTCGGCCGGCTCGCCGTTGGCTTCGACGTGATCGCCGTGCGCGACGGCCGCCTGCAGCGGATCCCGCAGGCGTTCTGAGCTCCGTGCCGAAGTCCCCTGCGTGGCCGTTACGCAGGACGAGCTGTACGCGACGCTGGACCTCGATCTCTCCTGGTCGGAGGCCGCGCTGCCCGAGCGGCTGCGGACGAAGCACGTCCATCGCCTCCACCCGTACCACGGGAAGTTCATCCCGCAGCTGGTCGAGGTGTTGCTCGACCGGTATTTCGCTCCCGGCGACCATGTCCTCGATCCGTTCGCTGGCTCGGGGACGACGCTCGTGCAGGCACTCGAGTCGGGGCTCGACGCGACCGGCGTCGACGTCGCAGCGTTCAACTGCCTCCTGATGCGGGTCAAGACGGCGCCGTACGACCTCGAAAAGCTTTGCCAGGAGCTGGGAGACGTGTCGGTCCGTCTCGCGACCCTGGGGGAGCGGCGCCGCCGCGCGAGAGGCTATCTCCGGCAGTGGTACGCGCCGCAGGCGGCGTCGGAGCTGCTCGCCTTCCGCGACCTGATCCCGGAGTATCGGCACCGGGACGTCCTGCGGGTCATCCTTTCGCGGGCTGCGAGGTCGGCGCGGCGGGCCGCGCACTTCGACCTAGAGGCGCCGAAGGAGCCGCAGCTTGCGGAGTACTGGTGCCACAAGCACCGGCGCGCGTGCCGCCCGGTCGAGTCGGCGACGGGGTTCCTCCGTCGCTACACGCACGACACCCGGACGCGGATCGAGGAGTTCGCGCGCGTCCGCGACGCCGAGCGCGAGGCGACCGTGCTGCACGGGGACGCGCGGGAGGTCGGGCTCGCCGGGCCGTACGACGGGATCCTCACCTCGCCGCCGTATCCGGGGCTGATCGACTATCACGAGCAGCACCGCTACGCGTACGAGCTGCTCGAGCTCGACGACCGCCGCGAGCGGGAGATCGGCGCCGCCGTCTCGGGGACGTCGCGAGCGGCACTCGAGGCGTATCGCGCCGGGATCGCAGCCGTGCTCGAGCGCGCAGCCGCCACGCTGCGGCCCGATGCGCCGGTGCTCGTCGTCGTCAACGACCGGCGGGACCTCTACCCGGAGATCCTCGAGCGAGCGGGCCTCCGGCTCGAGACACGGCACCGCCGGCACGTCAACCGCCGCACCGGCCGGCGCGCGGGCGAGTACTTCGAAGACGTCCTGGTCGCCCGCGCGATCTGAGCCCGGCTACCGCTCGCCGTCCCAGTAGTCCAGGTGCTCGCCCCGGCGGAGCATGTAGTGCGCGTCGCCCGCCCAGACGCCGACCTTGTCGCTGTCGGGGTACTCGGCGATCCCGAACTCGTTCTTCGTGGAGAAGATCGCGACACGCAGCTGCTCCTCCGAGGCATTCCGCACAGCGTGCGCGCCGGCCGGGCCGGCCGGGAAGCAGGCGACCTCGCCGGGGCCGAGCACGTCTTCGCTCTCCGGCGTGCGCACCGTCGCAGAGCCGGCGATCACGATCAGCCATTCCTCGTCGGTCCACTCGAAGTGGTACGGGCAGATCGCCTCGCCGGGCGGCAGGTCGTAGACGCTCATGCCGAGACGGGACGCTCCGAGCTTCGGTCCGAGTCGCACCGCATGGGCCAGGTAGCCCGGCGGCTCCGTCCCGTCGGGCGGGATGTCTGTCTCGCCGTGGAAGAGGTTGAAGGTCTCCATCGCCGGAGTATCGCGACCAAGCCGGCACATGGGCGTCAGCATTCGGCTCGTAGCCTCGCAGTGTGCTTGCACGCGCGGTCACGCATGCGCTCGTCGGACTCGAGCCGCGGCGCGTCGACGTCGAGGCGCACGTCCGCGACGGCATCCCCGGCTTTGCGATCGTCGGGCTCGCCGACCGCGCGTGCCAAGAGGCCCGTGAGCGGGTTCGCAGCGGGATCGCCGCCGCCGAGCTGAGCTTCCCTCCGGGTCGGATCACGGTCAACCTCGCGCCCGCCGAGCTGCGCAAGGAGGGCTCCGGGTTCGACCTGCCGATCGCGCTCGCGCTGCTCGCCGCATCCCAGCAGCTGCCGCGCAGCGCTCTCGCGCGCACCGCCGCGGTCGGGGAGCTCGCGCTCGACGGCCGCCTGCGCCGGGTCGGCGGCGTGCTCGCGGTCGCAGAAGGCGCACGCCGGCTCCGCGTCGACCGCCTCCTCTGCCCGGCCGACTCGGCACGGGAGGCTGCGCTTGCGGGCGTTCCCGCGATTCCGATCCGCCACCTCGCCGAGGCCGTCGGATACCTCCGCGGCGAGCTCGAGCTGCAGCCCGAGGCGCCTCTGGCCTCGAACGGCAACGTCTCACCGGCCGCGCCCGACCTCGCGGACGTGCGCGGGCAGGAACGGGCGCGGCGCGCGCTCGAGCTCGCCGCCGCGGGAGGGCACAACGTCCTGCTGGGCGGGCCGCCGGGGACGGGCAAGACGATGCTCGCGCGCCGGCTGCCTGGGATCCTGCCGCCGCTCGACTCCGACGCCGCGCTCGAGGTGACGCGGATCCACTCGGTCGCCGGGCTCGTCGACCGCGAGCAGCCCCTCGTCTCGCTCGCTCCGTTCCGCGCGCCGCACCACAGCGCGTCGACCGCCGCGATCGTCGGCGGCGGGCCGAACCTGCGCCCGGGGGAGGCGAGCCTCGCGCATCGCGGTGTGCTGCTCCTCGACGAGCTCGCCGAGTTCCAGCGGCCGGCGCTCGAGGCACTGCGCCAGCCGCTCGAGGACGGCTTCGTCTCGGTCTCGCGCGCCGCTGGGCGGGTCGTCTTCCCTGCCCGCTTCATGCTCGTGGCGACGATGAACCTCTGCCCGTGCGGCGGCCGCGGCGATCCGGCGGCGCAGTGCAGCTGCTCGGCGCAGCGGCTTGCGCGGTACCGCGACAAGCTCTCGCGCGCGCTGCTCGACCGATTCGATCTCGTCCTCGCGATGCCGCGCGTGCGCGGGGAGGAGCTCGCCGCGGCGCCGAGCGAGAGCTCCGCCGCCGTGGCGGAACGCGTGGCCACCGCACGGAAGCGGCTCTCCGCGAAGCCGCCCGCACGCAACGGGGAGGCCGATGCGCTGCTCCGCCGGGCCGCCGATCGTCTGCACCTCTCGGGTCGCGGCTATGCACGTGTCGGTCGCGTGGCGCGCACGATCGCCGCGCTCGCGGAGTCCGAGTCGGTGCGGCCCGAGCACGTCGCCGAGGCGCTCTCGTACCGCTCCCCGGACGAGTTCGCGAATGTCTGAGCTCGCGCTCGCGGTCTTCGCCTCGGAGACGGGCACGCATCTCCTGCGGCCGCCGCGCGGCGAGCGCTGGCGCAACTTCGAGCGGCGCTTCGACGCGCGGGCGTACCTCGAGCGGCTGGCGGCCGGCGGCTATCGCTTCCTGCCGCGGTCGGCGCCGGGGTTCCCTCCGCTCCTGCGCGCGATCCACGATCCGCCCGCCGGGCTCTTCCTGCGCGGTGCTCTGGAGCCCGAGCTGCTGTCGCGGCCCGCGGTGGCGATCGTGGGAGCCCGCGCGTCGTCGGGCTACGGCTCCTCGGTGGCGCGGAGCCTGGCGCGGGAGCTCGCAGCCGCAGGGCTCGTTGTCGTCAGCGGCCTCGCCCGCGGCATCGACGCAGAGGCGCACCGTGGCGCACTCGACGCGGCGGGGACGACCGTCGCCGTCCTCGGCTGCGGCATCGACCGCGACTATCCTGCCGCGCACGCGGAGCTGGCGCGCCGCGCGGCGGACGCCGGGCTGATCGTCTCGGAGTACGCGCCCGGAGTCGAGCCCGCGCCGTGGCGGTTCCCGGCGCGAAACCGCATCGTCGCGGGGCTCTGCGCGGCGACGGTCGTCGTCGAGGCGCGTGAGCGCAGCGGCGCGCTCATCACGGCGGATCTGGCGCTCGAGGAGGGTCGCGAGGTCTTTGCCGTCCCGGGTGAGATCACGAGCTCGCTCTCGGCAGGCACGAACGCGCTCCTCAAGCTCGGCGCTGCGCCGCTGACGAGTGCCGCCGATGTGCTCGCGTCGTTCGGCATCGAGCCGGAGACAGCAGAGGTCGAGCCGTCCCCGCTGCTCGAGCTCCTGCCGGCGAGCGCCGACGAGCTCGTGCACAGGACGGGGCTCCGGGCCGACGAGATCGCCCGCGCCCTGATCGAGCTCGAGCTGGAAGGTCGCGTCGCCGTGTCCGACGGCGTGTACCGTCGCGCCTCGTGAATCCGTACTGGCTCGAAGATCCGAATCCCGCGCGGACGGAGACGAGGCTCGACGGCCGCGTCGACGTCGCGGTCGTCGGCGCCGGCGTCACGGGCTGCTCGGCCGCGCTTCGTCTCGCGGAGGAGGGCCTGCGCGTCCGGGTGCACGACGGGCGTGCGGTCGCGGAGGGGGCCAGCGGCCGCAACGGCGGGTTCGCCCTCGGCGGCGGCGCCGCCCGTTACGACGTCGCGCGCGAGACGTACGGCGCCGAGCG
>DATEHY010000047.1:0-4430 GCA_035279325.1 Gaiellaceae bacterium | reverse complement strand
TGACGATCCGCTTGGTTGCGCCGTTTGCTGCCCCGTTTGGGTCACCCATGGGTCCCCCAGAACAACTGCGTAGTGCGATCTAGTTTTGGAGTTAAGTCTGGGTCCTAGACCTTGGTGACACCGGAACACCGAGCCAGTGTTCCGGAATGAAGCCCGAGCGGCTACGCGCCGTGACACCTTGTCGCGCCGGTGACGTATATATGGAGCCATGAAATCTGTTCTCGTCACCCTCGCGCTCATCATCTGTGGGTTCACGCTTTCGGCCTGTGGCTCCAGCACGCAGGTGAGTGTCGCGGGCGGCGTCATCCATCTCGGTCGCGGCGTGCAGTTGGCCTCTCTGCACAAGTCTGTGCTTGGGATCGAGCCTGGCACCAAGTCTGCGGTCGGTCGCTCGCGATTGGGTCAGCCTTTCGCTACGCCACATGCACGTCGTCTGACCTGCTTGGCTTATCGCGCCGAGCAATCAGGCAGCGCCGTTGACGCGCTCGACTTCTGCATCGATGCCACGCACCGGGTGCAGCGGATCTTGGTCGGCGTTCACGGCTGATCGACACTCGCCTGGGCCAGTGTTCCGGAGTGACCCCTGAGCGGCGGCCGGCGCGGGTACAGTTGCCGAGGGTGATTGGCGATATCGCGACGATGATCGTCTTCGGGGGCGCAGCGATCTTCTTTGCCGTCCGACAGATTCGCCGACGACGCCCTAGATGACGGCGCCGCTCGCCGCTGGCCCTATCACTCACACGACGAGTGGCTACATCATCATCGCTGTGATCGTGGCCCTTGGCGTCGCGCTGCGAATCGTTCGCGGCCGACGCCGCTGACGCTGGACTGCGCGAGCGTCCTCTCGTCCGACGCAACCCTTCTAGGCGCTATTCCAGCGCTTAAGGGCCTTGGTCGCGGACTCCCAGCCTGCTTGATCAGGATCGAGCGCAAGACGGGCTTGGAGGAGCTGATACTCGACGAAGACGGTCGGCTCGATGTCGAGAGCCTGAGACACTGCCCTCATGATCTTCTCCGAAGGCGGCCTCTCGCCGACGACTGCCTTCCGGAGTGATTCGTAGTTCACGCCGTGCATTTGGCGGACGAGACCCGTCCAGTCGGGGTTTCCCATGCGCGTGACGATGCCGGCGTTGATTAGGAGTGCGCGGAGTGTTGCCCCGAACTGGGGCGGGTTCGTCTGAGTCATCGTGGACTATCCTTCCTCTCCGTGTCGATCACGGAGATCTGGGTTCCGTATGGGTCACGCTGCTCTACAGGTGTCGGAGCCGGCTGATCCGCTTTCGCTCAACCATGCGGCTCTGTGGGTCACGTATGGGTCACGCAGAACCCGGACCTTCGGTGTTGGGAGATCGGACGTTGGTCGTAGGAAGGTCCTGCAAATGGGCGTGGTGCGTTGCGGATTACTACTTGCAAATGATGAATAATCGGTGGGGCGTAGCCAAGTGGTAAGGCAACGGGTTTTGGTCCCGTGATCCCAGGTTCGAATCCTGGCGCCCCAGCCACCTCTTCCTGACATGGCAGACGAGCTAGCAGCAGTCGTGATGGCCGCCGGAATCGGCACGCGAATCACCGTGGGGGAACCCACGGTTCCCCCACGAGCCCCCTCCTTGTAGGACATGGCAGACGAGCTCGCAGCAGTTGTTATGGCCGCCGGAATCGGCACGCGCATGAAGAGCGCGACGCCGAAGCACCTGCACCCCTTGCTCGGCCGGCGGATGGTCGAATGGGTCGTCGACGCGGCCCGCGAGGCCGGCGTCGAGCGGCTCGTCGTCGTGGCCTCGCCGCAGACGAGCGGCGTTCTCGAAGGCGTTGAGGTCGCGGTGCAGGAGGAGCCGCTCGGGACGGGTGACGCGGTCCGCTGCGCACGGGCGGCGCTCGACGGCTTCGACGGCGACGTCCTCGTCCTCAACGGCGACGTCCCCGCGCTGCGGCCCGAGACGATCAGCGCGCTCGTCGAGACCCATCGCACGGCCGGCGCCGCGGCGACCGTCCTCTCGTTCGAACCGGCGGACGCGGGCGCCTACGGCCGGATCGTCCGCGACGGAGACGGCCGCCTCGCCCGGATCGTCGAGGCGCGGGATGCGTCGCCGGAGGAGCTCGCTCTGCGTGAGGTCAACTCCGGCATCTACGTCTTCCGCTCAGAGCAGCTCTGGCCCACGCTCGAGCGTCTCGACGCGCACAACGCGCAAGGCGAGCTGTACGTGACGGACACGCTCGGCCTGCTCGTCGACGCCGGCGAGATCTGCGCCGTGCAGTCTGCGGACGACCCGCTCGAGGCCGAGGGAGTGAACACCCGAGCCGAGCTCGCGCTCGCCGCCGCCAGCCTCCGCAACCGGATCAACGAGGCGCACATGCTCGCCGGCGTGACCATCGTCGATCCGGCCACCACGTGGATCGAGGCGGGCGTCGAGATCGAGCCCGACGTGATCGTGCATCCCTTCACGGTCATCCGTGGCCGTGTCCGCATAGAGGAGGGCGCCGAGATCGGGCCGTTCGCCTACATTCGGCCGGTGAGCGTGATCGGCGAGGGAGCGAAGATCGGCACCTTCGTGGAGGTCAAGAACGCAGCGGTTGCCGCGGGCGCGAAGATCCCGCATCTCTCGTACATCGGCGACGCCGAGGTGGGCGAGGGGACGAACGTCGCGGCCGGGAACATCACCGCGAACTTCCCGCACGCGCCGGGCGAGCCGAAGGGCAGGACGCGCATCGGCCGCAACGTCAGGACCGGTGTGGACACTGTCTTCTATGCCCCGGTCGAGGTTGGCGACGACGTTTGGATTGCAGCCGGCTCTGTCATCACGGATGATGTCCCTCCCGGTTCGCTGGCTGGATTTCCCCCGCGGCAGACGACGAAGGAAGGCTGGGTCTACGACAAGCATGGAAAGCCCGACGGCGACTGAATTGGCCCTGCCGGGGCTCGAGGGGGGCGCCGTGATGAGCGACCCGTCGCCGCAGCACTACATCGTGCGCGGCCCCGAGAAGCGGCTAATGGTCTTCTCCGGCCGCTCGCACCCGGAGCTGGCGGCGTCGATCGCCGAGAAGCTCGGCGTCGAGCTCGGCGACGTCCAGCTCAGCACCTTCCCGAACGACGAGACCTACTGCCGCTACCTCGAGTCGATCCGCGGCGCCGACGTCTTCATCGTCCAGACGGGCGCTCCGCCGGTGGACAAGAACCTGATGGAGCTCGTCCTGATGATCCAGGCCGCCAAGCTTGCGTCGGCGAAGCGGATCACCGCCGTCATCCCGTGGTTCCCCTACTCGCGGCAGGACCGGAAGGCGAAGCCGCGCGAGCCGATCTCGGCCCGTCTCGTGGCCGACATGCTGCAGCTCGCGGGAGTCGACCGGGTGCTCACGATGGATCTCCACGCGGGCCAGATCCAGGGCTTCTTCACGATCCCGGTCGACCACATGACGGCGCTGCAGCTCTTCGCGACGCATTTCCGCGACCTCGGGCTGACCGGCGAAGGCGTCGTCGCGGTCGCGCCCGATGCCGGTCGCGCGAAGCACGCCGTCCGCTTCGCGGAGATGATCGAGGCGAGCTTCGCGATCATGCACAAGATGCGGGTCGCCGCCGACCACGTCGAGATGACGGAGGTCACCGGCAAGGTCCGCGACCGGATCGCGATCGTCGGCGACGACGTCTCGACGACGGGAAGTACGCTGGTCGCGGGCGCGCAGGCGCTCAAGGAGCACGGCGCGTCCGAGGTGAACGTCTTCGTCACGCACGCGCTCTTCTCGGATCAGGCGCTCGAGCTGATCGCCGGCTCCGAGATCGACCGCGTCGTCGTCACCGACAGCATCCCCATCGATCCTCGCAAGCGCCCCGAGAACATGACCGTCCTCAGCGTCTCGGGCCTGCTCGCGGAGGCGATCATGAACGTGTTCGCCGACGACTCCGTCTCGGCGATCTTCGGCGGTGAGAACCAGCTCTTCTAGGAGCTTGCCCACGCCTCGGCGAGGCGACGGCGCACGAGCCGGTCGGCGGCCTCGGCGGGCGTGACGCGGTCCGCGTCGGCTTCGGCGAAGAGCGTCCGTAGCGACGTGCCGATCCCGGCGAGCGCCTCCTCGAGCTCCGCCTCGTCCCATCCCTCGTCCTCGAGCCCGATCAGCTGGATGATCCCGCCCGCGTTGACGACGTAGTCGGGCGCGTACAGGATCCCGCGCTCTCGCAGCCGCTCCGCGTCCTCGGGCTCGGCGAGCTGGTTGTTCGCGCAGCCGGCGATCGCACGGCAGGCGAGGCGGGGGATCGACTGCGCGTTCAGCGTGCCTCCGACCGCGCACGGCGAGTAGACGTCGACCTCGGTCTCGATCGCGTTCTCGGGCGGGACGGTCTCGCAGCCGGTCGCGGCGGCGCGTGGCTCGTCGACGTCGCTGACGAGCACCCGCGCGACCGCGGCGGCCAGCTCGCGCGCGAGCAGGGTGCCCACCGC
>DATEHY010000046.1:0-8023 GCA_035279325.1 Gaiellaceae bacterium | reverse complement strand
CGGCCATGTAGATCTCGGGATGCTGGTTCAGATACGTCCAAAGCGAAGTCGTTCCCCCGCGCATGACGCCTACAAGGAATAGGTTCGGCCACTGCCGAGCCTTCTCGTCCCGTTTCGAAGTGGAGAGACGCCGAGACTCGGCACCGCTACGGGAGTCCTTTGACTCCTTTGCCGGATCACCCGCCTGGTCGAGTCGCCAGGGAACCTGCCGCCCGAGAAGACGTTCGAGGCGGCGCTGGTCTGCGGTGTACACCTGCCGCAGAAGCCGGGAGGCCCTCCCAACGTCGCTATCCCCGGTGGCGGGCTGCATGAGTGCCCGCTCCACCGAAGACCGCGCGCCCGGCGGCACCAGCCATCTCCCCACATTCCGTGCGACCGGCGAGTAGAGAAGCTTGTCGGCGATCTTGTTCCGGGCCACGCCGCCCTGGTTCCTGGCGCGGAGGTCGATTCGGCCCGCCCACTCGGGATCGAGGTCGAGGAACTCGTAGAGCCTTCTCATCTCGGCCCGCGGGTTCGCGACGAGCTCCTTGTAGAAGAGCACGTGGACGCGATCCGGCCCGAACGTCTGCAAGAAACGCGCCACGCCGTCGCTGTAGAGACCGCGGGACACGTAGTTGTAGCGCGGGTCGTCGCCTCGCTCGGACTCCGTGAGTCGCAATTCCTCGGAGATGGCAGCGAAGAAGGAGCGGCGCCGCTCGATAGTCCGGCGCAACAGCGCGAACTCCGAGTAGGCCCGTCCCACCGGCTCTCGCAGTGAGATCACGATGCGAGCGTCCGGACTCGCACGCTTGATCGACTGGGCGCTCTCCTCGTCCCAGAAGTACGCGGGCGTCGCCTCACATCGATACCTGGCCCCACCGCCCGGCCGGAAGAGGCTCAGATACTCCGACTCTTCTTGCGGTATCTCCACCCAGTCCGGGTGATAGTGCGTAAAGAAGTACGGCTCCTTCACGGCCGCCATGAAGACATCGGGGTGTTGGCCGAGATAGTCGGCGAGCGAGGTCGTAGCCGCTCGCGCCACTCCGACGATGAACAGGTTCGGCCAGCAGTTTGCAGCGCGCGCTTGCGGTGTGCGTACAGACGAGGATGCCCGCACGAGCCTCATCTCCCCCGGGAACATCCGGCGCAATCATGTGAGTTCGATAAGCGACTCAGTCAGAACCGGCGCGCGGTTCGGACGGTGTCAAGCGGCGGCTGCAGGAAGTGCGAGACGGAACGTCGAGCCGGCGCCGGGAGCGCTCTCGACCTCGATGGCCGTGCCGTGGGCCGCGGCGATCATCTGCGAGATCGCCAGGCCCAGGCCGCTGCCGGGGACGGCCTTCTGGATCGCGCTCGTGCCGCGGAAGAACCGATTGAAGAGATCGTGCTGCTCGGCGGCGGGGATGCCGACGCCGGTGTCCGTCACCTCGAGGATCGCGTTCGGGCCCTCTCCGCGGGTCCCGAGTCGCACCATGCCGCCGTCCGGGGTGAACTTGACGGCGTTCACGACGAGGTTCTCCACGATCCGCAGGAGCTGAGCCCGGTCGGCAATGACCTGTTGAGACGCGCTCAGCTCGACGAGCAAGGCGATCTCCTTCGCACGGGCGGCCGGGCGCGCCGTCTCGACGGCCTCCTCGAGGATCCCGCCGAGGTCGACGGGCTGCCGGTCGAGCTCGAGCGGATGCGAGTCGGCGCGCGCGAGGAACAGGAGCTGGTCGACGAGGACGGTGAGCCGGTCGGCGTTGCGCTGGACGATCCTCAGATGGTTCTCGCGGGTTGGGGAAAGCGGACCTTCGGAAGGGTCGAGGGACATCTCGAGATAGCCGCTGATCGACGTGAGCGGGGTGCGCAGCTCGTGCGACGCGGTCGCGACGAACTCGTCCTTCAGACGGTCGAGCTCGAGCAGGCGCTCGTTCTGGTCGGCGAGCTGGGCCGAGATGCGGGTAAGGGAGTCGGTCTGCTGCTCGAGCTGCGCGGCGCGCCTTCGGGTCTCTCCGACGAGGCGCTGGACCATCAGGCCGGTGATCCCCGCGACGGTCGTGAGGACGAGGGCGCCCCGCCAGCCCGACGCCGGATAGTCGGGGTACCCGATCAACGCGAGCGGAACGAGCTGCGCGACCGTCATCGCGACGAGGATCGTGAAGAGCTCGCGCCGCCCCGCGGTGACCGCGAGCCAGAGGACGGGCAGCAGGAAGAGGCCGCCGAAACCGGACTGTGAGCCTCCGGCGGCGTCGCGCAGGACTGCGGCGAGCGCGATGTATCCGATCGGAACGGCGATCGCGGCGACCCGTGGCACGGCCGGCCAGGCGATGGCCAGCCCGAGCAGCATCGCGCCGATCACGGCGGCGACGGAGGCCTCCGTGTAGCTGAGGCCGCCCGTGGGCAGGAACAGCAGCGCATACGCGGTGGCTACCGCGAGCGCGGTGAACGGGACCGCGTGCTCCGGCGCCTCGCCGTTCACAGGCAGGTAAGGGCGCGTCCAGCCGAAGCGGGCCGCGAGATCGGCAGTCGATGCGGTCATAGGGCGCTCTACCAGAGGTGATCGACGGATCGCAGGAGTCCTGCATCCCCCGGTGGAATGAGATGCAATGGCTCGTTCCCGGATCCTCGTCGTGGACGACGACGACGACATCCGCGGGCTCCTGCGTGCGCTGCTCGAGCGAGCGGGGCACGAGGTCGTCGACGCGCCGGACGGCCGTGCCGGCCTACGCGAGCTCTATTCCGGGTCCCCGGACCTCGTGATTCTCGACGTGGCGATGCCGGGCCTCGACGGCTGGGCGACGCTCGAACGGATCCGGGAGGTGACCGACGTCCCCGTGCTGATGCTCACCGCGCGGGACGCCGAGCTGGAACGTGTGCGTGGCCTGATGGGCGGAGCGGACGACTACGTCGTCAAGCCGTTCGGACGTCAGGAGCTCGTGGCGCGGGTCGACGTGCTCCTGCGCCGCCCGCGCGGCGAGGCCGCGCAGGAGACGTACGCCGACGCCCGGCTCAGCATCTCCTTCGCCCAGCGCGCCGTCCGCTTCGACGAGCGGGAGGTCATGCTGACCCGGCTCGAGTACAAGCTGCTGTGCGCCTTCGTGCAGCACGCGAACCAGGTGCTCAGCCAGGACCAGCTACGGGAGCTCGTCTGGGAGGACAACATCGCGACCTCCCGGGACGAGGTGAAGCTCTACGTCGGCTACCTGCGCCGGAAGCTGGCGCCGGACGCGCCGCAGTCGACGCCGATCGAGACGGTGCGCGGCTTCGGCTACCGCTACCGGCCCCCCTCGTAGCGCGCTGCGGCACCGTCCGCGGGCTGCCCCCACCTTCCGGTCGGATTCATCCCGTTTTCCTACTCACGCCGCCGATCCAGGCGTTGCCATCCACCTGAAAGGAAACTCGAACATGCACAGCTTCAGGCAGCGTCTGGCTCGTGAGGAGGGCTTCACCCTCATCGAGCTGCTCGTCGTCCTCATCATCATCGGCGTTCTGCTCGCGATCGCCATCCCGTCGTATCTGGGCTTCCAGAAGAGCGCGCAGCAGACCGCCGCGGCTTCGGATGTCCGCTCGGCGATCCCCGACGTCGAGGAGTACTACAACGACAACAACGAGACGTACGCCGGCACCCCGGCCTTGACCGCGACGATGCTGAGGTCGACCTACGACTCCGGATTGCTGGTCGTCGGCGTGAACGGGTCCACGAACGGCATCGCAACCGTCAAGGCCAGCACCGCCGCAGATGGATCGATCGCGGCCGGCCAGGAGTACTGCATCTCCGCAGTGGACGCCGGCCAGTGGTCGCATGTCGCAGGCCCCGGGGGCGTCGTCAAGACGAAGGAAACCTCGGACGCCTGCACGTCCTGGACCAGCGGGCCCAGCACCTAGGCCGAGCTGCAGGCCGAAAGGCCGCAAGACGGTTTCACCCAGACGCTCTGCGAGTGAGGGTGGCGCGAGCCACCCTCACTCGTTCTCCTAGGCGTCGGCGACGCGCGGCTCGCGCTGCGGCACGAGCGGGATGGAGTCGTCGACCAGCGCGATCGTCTTCGCCTCCGCCGTGAGGGCCGCGTCGAGGTCCACCTGCGACGGCTCGATGGGAGAGGCGCAGTAGGGGCACATCTGCCAGAGCGGCTCGAGCGGCGCACTGCACTTCGCGCAGGCGTGGCGGAGCATCGTCGCGCAGACGGGGCACGCGAGGTAATCCGCCTCGACCGCCGAGCTGCAGACCGGACACGCGGGCTGGGAGCGCGCGAGCTGCTGCTCGAGCGCCTCGAGCTCCACGCGGCGAGCCCGCACTTCGTCGATGGTCTCCGAGGGCCGGAAGAGGAGGTAGACGACCGGGCCGATGTACGGCGGGGCGAGCCCGAGCAGCGTCGCGAGGAGGACGAGGAACGGATCGCCGATGCGGCGGCGCGCGTCCCGGTGTACCCAGAAGGCGAGGCCGAGCCAGAAGACGACGGCGAGGACGACGACGAGATTGCGCGCGACGAGGAAGCCGGTGGAGTGGAAGAGCCCGTGGAGGCCGTGGATCGTCGAGAGCGACGAGGACGCAATCACGGGGCGAAAGTTCCCGTGCCTCCGCCGGCCAAACCGCCGCGCGGTTTCTCGGGCCGCCGTTTGCAGCACAATGTCCGAGGAGTGGCAGGCGACGACGGTCGGAACGGGCGTGGCAACGGAAGCGGGCCGCAGCGCAGGCAACCGTCACGCGCGGACCTCGAGTTCGAGCGCATCCTCCTCGCCCGGCATGGCCGGCTACGCCGCCGCAACCGCCGGCGTCGCAGCGTCCTCCTGCTCGCGACGCTGCTGCTCGCGGCGGTCGTCGCGCTCCTGCTCGCGACCGTCGCCTTCACGGGCAGCCAGATCCTGCTCTCGACCTGCAGCCTCACGGACCTGCGGCCGCTCTCGCTCGGCCAGAACTCGTTCCTCTACACCGACGACGGCGGCCAGCTCGGAGTCGTGCCGTCGGCGACGAACCGGCAGCCGCTGCCGCTCTCGAAGATCTCGCCGTGGCTGCCCGACGCGACGGTGGCGATCGAGGACGCCCGCTTCTGGCAGCACGACGCGCTCGACTACCAGGGCATCGCGCGCGCCCTGTACCAGGACATCGCCCACGGGCAGGTCGTGCAGGGCGGCTCGACGATCACGCAGGAGCTCGTCCGCAACCTCTACATCGGCAGCAACCAGCGCACCATCTCGCGGAAGATCAAGGAAGCGTGCCTCTCGGAGAAGCTCTTCCAGAAGGAGCAGAACAAGTACGGGAAGGACGCCCGGAAGGAGATCCTCTCGGACTATCTGAACGAGGTCTTCTACGGGCGGCATGCGTACGGGGCCGAGGCGGCGGCGCGCACGTACTTCTCGAAGGACGCGTCGGCCCTGACGCTCGTCCAGGCGGCGCTACTCGCCGGCCTGCCGCAGGCGCCGACCGTGTACGACCCGCTCACGAACCCTCAGGCGGCGCTGGCTCGCCGCAACGAGGTGCTGCAGGCGCTGTGGAAGAACGGCTACATCAGCGCGGCGAAACTCCGGCAGGCGTCGAGGAAGAAGCTCGAGCTCCGGCCCGGCCACCGCTATTCGCACGTGCAGGAGCCGAACTTCTTCGGCTGGGCGACGACGCAGCTCGCCGACCTGCCGCACTTCGGCTCGCGCCAGGTCGAGCTCGGAGGGCTCAGCGCCACGACGACCCTCGACCGCCGCCTCCAGGGTCTCGCCCTCCACGCCGTGACCACCGTCCTGCACACGCCGACCGACCCTGCGGCGGCGGTCGTCGCGATGGACCCGCGCACCGGGGCGGTCAAGGCGATGGTCGACTATCTCCCGAGCGGGGGCCACATCCAGTTCAACTTCGCGACGCAGGGCCACCGCTCCACGGGCAGCGCGTTCAAGCCGATCACGCTGGCGACCGCGCTGACGGAGGGCGACTCGCTCTACTCGACGTTCTACGGGCCGCCCGAGCTGAACATCATCACGCCCGAGTGCGCCACGAACAACGGTCCGTGGGACGTGCACAACTACGCCGACGAGGCGGCGGGCACGATGAACCTCCTCGACGCGACGGCGAACTCGGTGAACACGATCTTCGCCCAGCTGATCGCGAGGGTCGGCACGCGGAACGTGATGGCCATGGCGCGCCAGCTCGGGGTGACGGAGCCGATCGGAAGCCAGTACTTCCAGCAGGCCTGCGCGATCACGCTCGGCGCCGTCGGCTTCACGCCGCTCGAGCTCACCGACGTGTATGCGACGTTCGCCGACGGCGGGGTCCACCACGCCCCGCAGGCGTTCGAGAGCATCCGCGGGCCGACCGGGAAGGTGATCCAGAAGCTGAGCACAAAGGGCACGCGCGTGCTCACCCCGAACGTGGCGGCCCAGCTCACGTACGCCCTCCAGGGCGTCGTCACGCACGGCACCGGTGCCGCGGCCGCGCTCGGACGTCCCGTGGCGGGCAAGACTGGAACGGCGGAGAACTTCCAGGACGCCTGGTTCTGCGGCTACGTCCCGCAGCTCGTGGCGTGCGTCTGGGTCGGCTACCCGAAGGGCGAGATCCCGCTCTACAACGTCGAGGGAGTCGGGCAGGTCGCCGGCGGGACCCTGCCCGCGGAGATCTGGAAGGACTTCATGGGCCCGGCGGTCGGGCCGCTCCCGGTCGAGAACTTCCCGACCCCCGACCTCAACGGCGGTCGGTACATCAGCGGGACCGGCACGTACAGCTACGCCACCTCGTCGACGGGGTGAGAGTTTCGAGCCGCGGGGCATGAGCGCTTCGTGGCTCCGTACCCGCTCAACCGCCTGGACGATCTCTTCGGCGACGCGCTCGAGCGCGTCGTGCGGGCCCGCCACGTGCTGCGGCTGCGGCGCCACGGTAGCGGCGAGGCGATCGACCCGGCAGCCGGCGGCTGGGCGAGCACCGGTGCGTTCGCGCCGCGTCAGGGTTGCCGCGTCGAGCCGTTCGTGGACGGAGCACACGCGCTGCCGCGGATCGCCGAGGCGATCCGCTCGGCCCGCTCGCACGTCCACCTCGCCGGCTGGCACTTCGACCCGTCGTTCCGGCTCGAGGAGGGAGGGCTGCCGCTGCGGGACGTGCTCGCGGAGGCCGCCGAGCGCGTCGACGTGCGCGTGCTCGCCTGGGCCGGGGCGCCGCTGCCGTTCTTCCACCCCGACCGCCGCGAGGTGCGCCGCGCCGGCGAGGAGCTGGCCGCAGGGACGCGGATCTCGCTGGCGCTCGACTCGCGCGAGCGTCCGTTCCACTGCCACCACGAGAAGCTCGTCGTCGTCGACGGCGAGACCGCGTTCGTCGGCGGGATCGACCTCACGGCCCTCGCCGGTGACCGGCTCGACTCGAGCGAACATCCGCCGCGCCGCGGCCTCGGCTGGCACGACACCGCGGTTCGGCTCGAAGGGCCCATCGTCGCCGACGTCGCTCGGCACTTCCTCGTGCGCTGGCATGCGGTCGCGGGGAACGGGTTCCCGCAACGGAGCGAGGTGAAGGACTCGCCCGTGTCGGACGGCATCGAGGCGCAGCTCGTGCGGACGGTGCCCGAGCGGCTGTACGAGCCGGTGCGGCACGGCGAGTGGTCGATCCTCGAGAGCTACCTGCGTGCGCTGCGCGCCGCCGAGCGGCTCGTCTACCTCGAGAGCCAGTTCCTGTGGTCGCCGGAGATCACGTTCGTCCTCGCCGACAAGCTGCGGCGGCCGCCGTCGGACGACTTCAGGGTGATCGCGGTCCTCCCGGCGCGGCCGAACAACGGCGCCGACGACAGCCGCGGCCAGGTCGGACTCCTGATCGACGCCGACAAGGACTCGGGCGACGACACGACGCGCTTCCTCGCCTGCACCCTCTACCAGCCGGGGCCCGGCGGCAACCCGGTGTACGTCCACTCGAAGGCGGCCGTCATCGACGACTGCTGGCTGACGATCGGCTCGGCGAACCTCAACGAGCACTCGCTCTTCAACGACTCCGAGATGAACGTCGTCACGTGCGACGAGGAGCTGGCGCGCGCCACCCGGCTGCGGCTGTGGGCCGAGCACCTGGAGTCCACGCCCGAGGAGATCGCCGGCCCGTCGCACGAGG
>DATEHY010000045.1:0-18163 GCA_035279325.1 Gaiellaceae bacterium | reverse complement strand
GCAGGCCGAACCGCGCTCGCGCCGGCCTCCGCCGCGCGCGAGCGCACAACAGAGAACACCGCGCCACAGGACATGAAAAGGAGAACAGCACGGAGCGGGCCGGGAACCGCGCTTCCCCGCCCGCGGAGTTCCGTCTCCCAGCGAGCGAAGCGTCAGCTTCGCGAGCTCCTCCACGGGCCCGGCTCGCGCGTGACCGGATAGCCCGCCCAGACCAGCTGTGCGATCGAGCCGTCCGTGGCGCGCTGGATCCGCAGCGCCTCACCGTGCTCCGGGCCCGAGACCGTCCGCCAGCGATCGTCCGTCTCGCGCTCGAAGATCGAGGAGGGCTGCCACTCGGGAATGCCGTCGAAACGTCCCTCGAGCTTTCCGTCGCGCCAGCGCAGGACGAGCCTCGACGCCTCCATGAACCAGATCCCGAGGAGCGGGACGACCTCGTCGGGAGGCGGCTCGCCGACCCGCCAGGCCTCCGGCGCGACCGGCCACTCCTCGACCGTCGTCCCCACGAGCCGGAGCGTGAGCTCCCCGAGCGGCGTCTCGCTCTCGTTCGTCAGGGCCGCGGCGACGACCTTCTCCTTCGCGGAGAAGAGGAGCTGCGCGATGAAGCCGGGCATCGAGCCGCTGTGGCCGGCGAGGATCCGGTCGCCGTCGCGGGTGAGGCCGAGGCCGAGTCCGTAGCCGGACAGCCAGCGCTCGTGATCCGAGATCGCCTGCACGGTCCGCATCTCCTCGGCGCTGGACGGGGCCAGCACGGATTCGTCGGGATCGGCGAGGAACGCGCCCCAGCGGCAGATGTCGCCGGCCGTCCCCCACAGCTGGCCCGCCGATGCCCACGCGCCGGTCTCGACGCCGATCGTGTCCCAGACGCCGTCGGCGTACGGCTGTGCGAGGTAGCCCTTCGCCGCGGGCGACTGCGGCTCGAAGCTCACGCGCGTCAGGCCGACGGGCTCGAGCAGGCGCTCGCGGACGTAGTCCATGTAGGGCCGGCCCGATACTCGCTCGACGACGATGCCGAGGAGCGCGAACGCGAGGTTCGAGTAGTGGAACCGGGCACCCGACGGCAGCACGAGCTCGGCGTCGGCGAGCGTCTCGAGCAGCTCGTCCGGAGGCGCGAAGCGCAGGGTCAGCCACGAGTCGTCGTGTGTCTCGCGCTGCAGCCCCGATGCATGGGACAGCAGTCGCCGGATCGTCGGGGTGTGCGCGGCGCCCTCGACGTGCCGGTCGAGGGTGTCTTCGAGGCCGAGCTTCCCCGCGTCGCGCAGCTGCATGATCGCCGCCGCCGTGAACGTCTTCGTGATCGAGCCGATGCGGTACTGCGTGTCCGGCGTCGCCTGCCGGCCCGACTCGACGTCGGCGAACCCCACTGCCGTTTCCCAGACGAGCTCTCCGTCGCGGATCACGGCCGCGGTGATGCTCGGCACGCGCTTCTCGCGCTGCTCGCCCGCGACGGCGCGCTCGAGGCGGGACGCGAGGCGCTCGGGAAGCTCAGACGCGGACAGAGAGCACCTCCTGCATCTGCCCGATCGCGTGCTCGATCTCGTCGTCGCCGACGTCGAGGTGGGTCACGGCGCGAAGCCAGCCCAGGCGGAGGTCGCTGACGGCAATCCCGCGCTCGCGTAGACGCCCGGTCAGTCCAGGCTCGTCCGGGATGGGCACGAAGTTCGTCTCGACCGTCGTCGGATCGAGCCCGATCCCCTCTGCGAGCCGTTTCGCGCGCGCGTGGTCGTCGGCGAGCCGCTCGACGTGATGGTCGAGCGCGTACAACATGGCGGCCGCGGCGATGCCCGACTGCCGCAGCGCGCCGCCGAGGAGGAACTTGCCCTCCCACGCCGCCTCGATCGTCTGGGCCGAGCCGGCGAGGACCGCTCCGAACGGGCAGCCGAGCCCTTTCGAGAAGCAGACGGTGACCGTGTCGGCGAGCGCGCCCCAGGCCGACGGCTCCACACCGGCGCCGACCGCGGCGTTGAAGAGCCGCGCGCCGTCGAGATGGACCGCCGCACCGCGCTCGCGTGCCACACCGGCGACGGCGCGGAACTCGTCGAGCGGCCAGATGCGGCCGCCGGCGCTGTTGTGCGTGTTCTCGAGCACGAGCACGCCGCCCGGGCCGAAGCCGCCGAGCTCCTCGATCTGCTCGGCCGTCGGTCTCCCGGCCTCCGCGACGAGACCCTGCATGACGAGCCCGGAGTGGATCGCCGGTCCTCCCCATTCCCAGATCAGGACGTGCGTGTTCTCCTCGGCGACGACCTTGGCGCCCGGCTTGCTCAGCACGCGGAGCGCGACCTGGTTGGCCATCGTCGCGGTCGGGAAGAAGAGCGCCGCCTCGTGCCCGAGCAGCTCGGCCATCCGGCGCTGCAGCTCGTTCGTCGTCGGATCCTCGCGCTCCTGCTCGTCTCCGACCTCGGCGGCCGTCATCGCCGCGAGCATCCCCGCCGTCGGCCTCGTCATCGTGTCGGATCGCAGGTCGATCATCGGCCGTGACGCTACCGTAGCCCGATGGATCTGGCCCTCCTCGAACGGGCGCTGCACGCGCGCGGCGAGCCCGCCTTCCGTGCCCGGCAGGTCTGGGAGTGGACGGCCCGCGGCGCGCCGGGCTACGCGGAGATGAGCAACCTACCGCGCGCTCTGCGCGTGGAGCTCGAGTCTGCTGTGCCGTTCTCGACGCTCGCCGTCGAAGCCGAGCGCGAGTCGCGCGACGGCACCGTGAAGACGCTCTTTCGCACCGCCGACGGCCATCCCGTCGAGGCCGTGCTGATGCGGTACCGCGACGGCCGGCGCTCGCTCTGCCTCTCCTCGCAGTCGGGTTGCCCGCTGACCTGCACCTTCTGCGCGACGGGATCGATGGCCTTCGGGCGCAACCTCACCGCCTCGGAGATCCTCGACCAGGCCCTCCATTTCCGGCGGCTCACCGAGGTCGACCACTGCGTGTTCATGGGAATGGGGGAGCCGATGCTCAACCTCGACGAGGTGCTGGGCGCGGCGCTGAGGCTGCCGGACGTCGGGATCACCCACCGGCGGACGACGATCTCGACCGTCGGCTGGCTGCCCGGGTTGCGGCGGTTCGTGGACGAGGTGGCTCAGCCGATCCGGCTCGCGCTCTCCCTCCACGCCCCGGACGACGAGCTGCGGTCGCGGATCATGCCCGTCAACGAGCGGTACCCGGTCGCGGACGTCGTCGCAGAGTGCCGCCGCCATGCGGAGGCGACGAATCGCCGGGTCTTCGTCGAGTACGTGATGCTCGCCGGCGTCAACGACGCGCCCGAGCAGGGGCGTGCGCTCGCGGAGCTCCTCGGCCGCGACCACTTCAAGGTCAACCTCATTCCCTACAACCCGACCGGCTTGTACGACGGCTCGCCGCGCGAGCGGATCGCGGCCTTCCGGCACGAGCTCGAGCGGGCGCGCATCCCCGTGACCGTGCGGCTCACGCGCGGGCGCGACATCGAGGCGGCCTGCGGCCAGCTCGCCGCTGCGCCGAGGTCGCAGCGTCGCTCCGTCGTTCCGGCTCGATGAAGCGCATCGCGTTCGAGCGCGAGACCTTCGAGGCGGAGCTTCTCGACCCCGGGGATCGCTTCGAGCCGAAGAAGGCGAGGGTCGAAGTCCGGCGCGACCCGCTCACGGGCCACAGCGCGCGGATCCTGCCGGCGGGCAGCTTCCCGTCGCCCGCCCGGCACGATCTCGAGCGCCTCGCCGCCGAGACCCGAGACGTCTGCCCGTTCTGCGCCGGAAAGCTCGAGGAGCAGACGCCGCGCCTGCCGGCGGAAGTCTGCGCGGAGGGGCGGATCCGCTCCGGCGAAGCCGTTCTCTTTCCGAACCTCGTGCCGTACGCGAAGTGGAGCTCGGTCTCGGTCTATTCGCCCGAGCGCCACCTGCTGCCGCTCGCCGAGCTCACGCCTCGACTCCTCGCCGACAACCTACGGGTGCAGCGCGACTTCGGGCGCGCGGTGCTCGCCTTCGACGAAAGCGCCCGGTGGATCAGCGTCAACGCGAACCATCTCCCGCCTGCGGGAAGCTCGATCTTCCACCCGCACCTCCAGGGGAGCGCGAACCCGCTGCCGACGACGATGCAGCGACTGCTCGACGCCGTTTTCCCCGAGGACGTAAGAGCCTACGTCGCCGCCGAGCGCGAGGACGGATCCCGCCTCGTCGCCTCCTCGGAAGCGATCGACTGGATTGCGAGCTTCGCGCCCCTCGGGCCGGGCGAGATCTGCGCCTTCGTCGCGGGGATCGGCTCGCCGCCCGAGCTCGCCGACGCACAGGTCGACCAGTTGGCGTGCGGAATCTCCGCCGTCCTCGGTATGTACGACGAGCTCGGCTTCCAGAGCTTCAACCTCGCCTTCTACGGCCTTCCCGGGGCGGAGACCCTCCTCCTGCGCGTGGTGGCGCGCGCCTACTTCGGCGCTGCCGAGCGCTCGGACGCGATGTGGAGCGAGCGGCTGCACTGGGAGTGCGCCACCGACCTCGAGCCCGAGCACCTCGCGGAGCGCGCCCGCGCGGCGTTCGCCCGGTCTTCCTAGACGCCGCTCGGCGATCGGGTCGCCGCCGGCCCCCGCTCGGCTTCGAGCGCCGGGTGCTCCCCGAATCCGTACTTGACGACCGGATGCTTCGCGGCCCGCACCTCGTCCAGCCGCTTGACCGGGCGATGATGCGGGGCCTCCTTCAGGAGCTCGGGCTCGGCGGCCGCCTCGCGGGCGATCGCGAGCATGGCGTCGCAGAAGGCGTCGAGCGTCTCCTTCGCCTCGGTCTCGGTGGGCTCGATCATCAACGCCTCCGGGACGATGAGCGGGAAGTAGATCGTCGGCGGGTGGAAGCCGTAGTCCATCAACCTCTTGGCGACGTCGAGCGCGGTGCACCCGTGCTCCCGCTTCAGGGAGCGGGCGGAGAGGACGAACTCGTGCATGCAGAGCCGATCGAAGGGCAGATCGTAGGCGTCCTTCAACCGCGCAAGGACGTAGTTCGCGTTGAGCACCGCGGTCTCGGACATCTCGCGCAGCCGCGGCCCCCACATCCGCAGGTACGCGTACGACCGGACGAAGACTCCGAACGGGCCGGTGAAGCCGCGTACCTTGCCGATCGACTGCGGGCGGTCGAAGTCGAGGCCGAAACGGCCGTCCTCCCGCCGCACGACGGCCGACACCGGCAGGAAGGGCTCGAGCATGCCGCGAACCGCGACCGGCCCGCCGCCCGGACCGCCCCCGCCGTGTGGCTGCGAGAACGTCTTGTGGAGGTTGATGTGGACGATGTCGAAGCCCATGTCGCCGGGCCGCGAGATCCCGCACACCGCGTTGAGGTTCGCGCCGTCGTAGTACATGAGCGCGCCGGCGGCATGGAAGATCCGCTCGATCTCCTCGATGTTCTCGTCGAAGAGGCCGAGCGTCGACGGGTTCGTCAGCATGAGCGCGGCCGTGTGCTCGTCGACCTTGCCGCGCAGGTCCTCGACGTCGATGTTGCCGCGCGCGTCGGTGCGGACCGGCGTCAGCTCGTAGCCGGCCATCGTCACGGAGGCCGGGTTCGTACCGTGTGCGGTGTCCGGGATCACGACCTTGCGACGCTGCTCGGCCTCGCCCTTCGCCGCGAAGTGGGCGCGCACGAGCAGGAGCCCGGTCAGCTCACCCTGCGAGCCGGCCGCCGGCTGGAGCGAGACGGCGTCGAGGCCCGTCACCTCGGCCAGGATCTCCTGCAGCCGCCACATCAGCTCGAGGGCGCCCTGGGCTCCCTCCTCTTCCTGCAGCGGATGGAGCCGCGCGAATCCCGGCAGCGCGGCGAGCCGCTCGTTGATCCGCGGGTTGTACTTCATCGTGCAGGAGCCGAGCGGATAGAAGCCCGTGTCGACGCCGAAGTTGCGAGTCGAGAGCTCCGTGAAGTGCCGCACCAGCTCGAACTCGGCCACCTCGGGCAGGCGCGGAGGCTCCCTGCGACGAAGGTCGCCCGGGATCTCGGGCGCCGCCGGCAGCTCGTCGTAGCGCGGCAGCGCCGACGCGCGGCGGCCGGCCCGGGACTTCTCGTAGATGAGCTTCATCCGCAGACCTCGGCGAGCACGTCGGCGAGGCGGTCGATCTCCTCGGGCGTCCGGCGCTCGGTCACCGCGACGAGCAGCACGTCGTCCATCCCCTCGTAGTCGCGGCCGAGCGCGTAGCCGGGGTGGACGCCGCGCTCCCGTGCCGCCGCGACGACGTCGCGTGCGCTCCGTCCGACGCGCACGGCAAACTCCTTGAACGTTGGCTGATCTGCAAACGGCAGCTCGAGTCCCGCCTCCTCTGCGATGCGCTGCTTCGCGTACGCGGCGAGCGTCAAGCAGGTCTCCCCCAGCTCGCGCAGACCCTGCGGCCCGAGCCACGTGAGATAGACGAGCCCGCCGAGCGCGAGCAGCGTCTGGTTCGTGGTGATGTTCGAGGTGGCCTTCTCCCGCCGGATGTGCTGCTCGCGGGTCTGCAGGGTGAGGACATAGCCGCGCTCGCCCGCGGTGTCTACCGTCTCGCCGACGATGCGTCCCGGCATGCGGCGGATGAACTCGTCGCGCGCCGCGAGAAAGCCGTAGTGCGGCCCGCCGAAGGACGGGAAGTTCCCGGTAGCCTGGCCTTCGCCGAGCGCGAGCGCGGCGCCGTAGTGGCCCGGCGCCTCGAGCACGCCGAGCGACAGGAGATCGACGTGCGCGACCGGCAACGCGCCGGCTGCGGCGGCGACCGAGACGAGATCCGGCGCCGGCTCGAGGCAGCCGAAGAAGTTCGGCTGCTGGAAGACGACGGCTGCGGCGTCCGCGGCAGCACGCTCGACCTCGTCCGGGTCCGTCGTGCCGCCGCGGTGCGGAACCTCGACGACCTCGAGCCCGAACCCGGACGCATACGTCTTCACGACCTGGCGCACCTGCGGATTCGTCGCCTCCGCGACGACGACCTTGCCGCGTCCGGTCGCGTGCTTCGCGACGTAGCAGGCGTCCGCGGCGACGCTTGTCCCGTCGTAGCCGGACGCGTTCGAGACGTCCATCCCCGTCAGCTCGCAGATGGCTGTCTGGTACTCGAAGATCGCCTGGAGCACGCCCTGGCTCATCTCGGGCTGGTACGGCGTGTAGGCGGTCAGCAGCTCGCCGCGCTGGAGGATCGCGTCGACGACGGCGGGCACGTAGTGGTCGTACATGCCGGCGCCGAGAAACGACGCCTCCCGGCTCGCATCGGCGTTCCGCTCCGCGAGAGCGGCCACGTGCGCGAAGACCTCCTGCTCCGAGAGCGCAGGCTCTAGGTCGAGCTCACGGCCGAGGCGAACCGCCTCGGGCAGATCGCGGAAGAGCTCGTCGACGGTCTCGACGCCGATCGTCCGCAGCATCTCGTTCCGGTCGGAGTCGGTCAGCGCAAGAAACGGATGTTGCGTCATCCCAGCTACCGGCGCCGGCAGAGCCAGCGCCTCCGCTCCTCGGTGAGCTCCGTCAAGCCTACGCTCACTGGTTCGCGAGAACCTGCCGGTAAGCCTCCGCGTCGAGAAGCGCGTCCGCCTCCCCGGGATCGCCCAGCCGGATGCGGATGAGCCAGCCGGTACCGTACGGATCCCCGTTCACGGTCTCGGGCGCCTCGACGACCTGGTCGTTCACGGCGAGCACCTCGCCCGAGAGCGGCGCGATCACGTCGGACACGGCCTTCACCGACTCGACCTCGCCGTAGGACTGGTCCTTCGTCACGCTGGAGCCCACCTCAGGAGGCTCGAAGTGCACGAGCTCGCCGAGCGCGTCGACGGCAAACCACGTGATGCCGAGCACCGCCTCGTCGCCCTCGACGCGGGCCCAGTCGTGCTCCGCGTGATACTTCAGATCGTCGGGATAGGTCTCGGCCGCTGCCACTCAGTCCTCCCTCTTGTAGATCGGCTTCTTGACCACGCGTGCCCGGCGAGGACGACCGCGAACGTCGATCGTCAACTCGGTGCCCGGCCGTGCCGCCGCCGCCGGGACGTAACCCATCCCGATCCCGACCTCGAGCATCGGCGAGTGCGACCCGGACGTCACCTCCCCGCCGCCCTCGATCGGCATCCCCTGGCGAGGAATCGCCCTCTCCTCCATCACAAAGGCGACGAGCCGGCGCTCCGGCCCCTCGGCCTTGACGCGCCGGAGGAGGTCGGCACCCGAGAACTCCTTGTCCAGCGCGCACACCCAGCCGAGCCCGGCCGACACGGCGTCGGTGTCAGGGCCGATGTCGTTGCCGTGCAGCGGATAGCAGACCTCGAGGCGCAGCGAGTCGCGGGCGCCGAGCCCGCACGGCACGGCCCCGCGCGCGAGCACGGCGTCCCAGAGCCGCTCCGCGTCCTCGGTCATGCACAACAGCTCGCAGCCCTCCTCGCCCGTGTAGCCGGTCCGGTTCGCCATCACCTCGACGCCGTCGATCGTCGTCTCCTCGTAGGTGAACGCCCGAGCCGGCGGCAGGCCGAGCCGCTCGATCGCCCGCGGGCCTTGTACGGCGAGCAGGGCGCAGTCGTCGGAGACGTCGCGCACGTCCGAGCCGCGAACCTCGTGCTCCTTCAGCCACTCGTAGGCGGTCGCGCGATTCGCCGCGTTCACGACGAGGAGATAGGCGTGATCGCCGGTGCGGGAGACGATCAGGTCGTCGATGATCCCGCCGTCCTCGTTCGTCAGCAGCGTGTACTGCGCCTGCCCGGGAGCGAGCTTGTCGAGGTCGTTCGACAGCATCCCCTGGAGCAGCTCGCGCGCATGCGGCCCTTCGACCTCGAGCTCGCCCATGTGCGAGACGTCGAAGACCCCGGCATCCGTGCGCACGGCCCGGTGCTCGGGGATGACGCCCTCGTACTGGACGGGCATCTCCCAGCCTGCGAACGGCACCATTCGTGCGCCGAGCTCGACGTGCCGGTCGTGGAGTGGCGTGTGCAGAAGCGTCGCGGACATGGAAAGGCCGATCCTAGTTCGTCGGCGCCGGGCCTCGGCTCAGTCGAAAACGCGCCCCAGAACGGAGCCGCCCCGACTCGTCCGAAGACGAACCGGGGCGGCGGACCGGGTCGTGGGGTTGACTCGATTACGGTCAACCCTGTTGAGGGCACGCACGATGTGCCCCGTCCGAGCAGTGCCAAACCTGCCGGGGACGAAATTCGCGAAACGCGGTCTCTTGGCGCTATTCGCCGCGCAGGAAGGACGGCACGTCGAGGCCGTTCTCGCCGCGCTCCATGCCCGCCGCGGGCACCGCGAGCTCGGAGTCCGCGCTCGCCCGGCGGCGGCGCCTCCCGCCGCCGAAGCCGGTCGCGATGACGGTCACCCTGACCTCGTCGCCCATGGCGTCGTCGATGACCGCGCCGAAGATGACGTTCGCGTTCGCGTCGGCAGCGCTCGTCACGACCTCTGCCGCCTCGTTGACCTCGAAGAGGCCGATGTCGGGGCCGCCGGTGATGTTGAGCAGGATCCCGGTTGCGCCCTCGATCGACGACTCGAGCAGCGGCGACGACACTGCCGCACGAGCCGCTTCGGCCGCCCGGTTGTCGCCGCTCGCCGTGCCGATGCCCATCAGGGCCGAGCCCGCTTCGCGCATGATCGTGCGCACGTCGGCGAAGTCGAGGTTGACGAGACCGGGGACCGTGATCAGGTCGGTGATGCCCTGGACGCCCTGCCGCAGCACGTCGTCGGCCATCCGGAACGCGTCGACGACCGACGTCTGCTTCTCGACCACCTGGAGCAGGCGGTCGTTCTCGATCACGATCAGCGTCTCGAGCCTGTCGCGCAGGCTCTCGATGCCCTGCTCCGCCTGCTGGGAGCGCTTGCGGCCCTCGAAGCCGAACGGCTTTGTGACCACGCCGACCGTGAGCGCGCCGAGCTCACGACCGAGCTCGGCGACGACGGGCGCGGCGCCGGTGCCCGTGCCGCCGCCCTCGCCGGCGGTGACGAAGATCATGTCGGCGCCCTTGAGGGCTTCCTTCAACTCGTCGCGGCTCTCCTGCGCGGCCGCGAGGCCGACGGCCGGATCCGCGCCGGCACCGAGCCCGCGCGTGGCAGCCGAGCCGATGTGGATCTTCACGTCGGCGTCACAGACCATCAGCGCCTGCGCGTCGGTGTTGACCGCGATGAACTCGACGCCCGAAAGGCCGGCGTCCACCATCCGGTTGACGGCGTTCGTGCCTCCGCCGCCGACCCCCACGACCTTGATGACTGCGAGGTAGTTCCCGCCTGCGTCCTTCGCGCTCATGAGCTTCGAACCTGAACCTTCAGTAGAGGATTGGGGCCGACTTCAGCAACAACGCGGCGGAGGGTACGTGCGCGAACGCTCGATGTCAACCGGAACTCGAGCCACCAACGCTCAACCTCTACTAGAGCTTGCTGGTACGGCCAGGGTCGGAGATCCGGTTCCGGAGACGGGTCTGCCGGGGCTGCTGACGTCGAGGAAGGTCGAGCCCGCCGGCAGCACCGGGAGCACGCCCTCGGCGACGGCCACCTTGAGCCTGATGTCGCCGCCGTCACCGAGCAGCAAATCGAGGCCCGAGCGCAAGTGGAACTCGAGCGATCCGCCGGCGTACGACGCCGAGGCGACGCGGGGCGCGAGCGAGCCGGCCAGCCCGAGCGCTCGCGCGGCAACGGCGGTGCCGGCCGCGGTGAGGTCCACCCCGGTCCGCACCGGAGTGCGGGTCGAGAGCCAGATGCGCGGCAGCTTCGGCAACGCCCGGGCCGGCAGCGCCTCCATCACCCGTCCTCCCGCCGAGACGAGCCAGCTTCGGGGACCGCGGCGCAGGACCGCCGCCGGCCGTTCCGGGACGACGGTGATGCGCAGCGTGTGCGGGAAGTTGCGGTCGTACCTCGCGCGGACGACCGTCGGGAGCTCGTCCACGCTCCGCAGCACCGCGGATCCGTCGAGCCCGACCAGCGGGCGGCCGACGACCGAGCCGAGCGCCTGGCGGACCTGCCGGGCGACCGCAGGCGACGCCCCCTCGACCTCGATCCGGTCGATCGCGAAGAGCGACGTCTCGCGCGCGATCAGGTATCCGCCGAGGGCGAGCGCCAGCACACCGAGGCCGACGACGAGCGACCGGCGCGTCGGAGCGAGACGGGCGAGCCAGGCGCGTGGGTGGAAGAGGGGCCTGTCCGGTCGCTGCGGAAGCGACACGGCCGCCTCCGCGCGCGCGATGGACCGAGCAAGACGAGCCCGTGCAGGCATGTTCCGGAGTTCGCTGCCGGCGCGGTCCCTCCTACAGCCGAGGCAGCTCGAGCTCGCCGAGGAATTCGACCTCGTGCTCGAGCCGGACACCGAATTGCTCGTGTGCGCGCCGCCGGGCCTCGGTCATGAGAGCGAGGGCATCGGCGGTCGTGGCGCCGTCCGCGTTCTCGATGAAGTTCGCGTGCTTGGGCGAGATCTGGGCTCCGCCGAGCCGGTATCCCTTCAGCCCGCAGGCCTCGAGCATCCGTCCGGCACTCAGCTCGTGGTCGGGGTTCTTGAAGACGCTCCCGAACGTGCGCCGGTTGGTGGGTTGGGCCTCCTTGCGGCGAGCGTTGAGCTCGCGGACCTCTGCCTTGATCTCGTCGGGCGGCCGCGGCCGCAGGCGGAGCTCAGCACGGACGACGACCTGTCCGTGCCTGAGCTCGGAGTGCCGGTAGGCAAGCCCGAGCTCGGCGGGCGTCAGCCAGCCGCTTCCGGCGGCCGTCGCGACCAGCGCGCGCTCCAAAACTCCGGCGAAATCGCCGCCGTAGGCGCCGCCGTTCATCCAGACACCCCCGCCGATCGTGCCGGGGATCGCACAGGCGAACTCGAAGCCGCCGAGACCGGCGGCGCGTGCGCGATGGAGTGCGACGGCGTTCGCCGCGCCACCTCCGACCCGCAGCCTCTCGTTCTCGACCTCCACCTTGGCAAGGTCGCCGCCGAGCTTGAGCACCAGCCGATCGATGCCGTGGTCGGCCACGAGCAGGTTCGAGCCGAGGCCGACCACCGCGACACCGAGCGAACGTTCGTCGGCCCAGCGCAGGAGCTCCTCCACCTCCGACTCCGACTCCGGACGCGCGAACGCCCGTGCCGGCCCGCCGGTGCCCAGGGTCGTGAAGCGCGCGAGCTCGACTCCCTCCTCGATCTTCATGCCAGCGCCTCGAGGATCAGCGGAGCGGCGCGGTCGACGTCGCCCGCACCCAGAGTGAGGATCGTGTCGCCCGGCCGGGCCCACGCGGTCACCAGGCCGGCGGCCTCCTCGAGCGAGGGCGCCCAGCCGATCCGCATCCCCGGCCGGAACGCCGCAAGCTCGTCGACGATCAGGCGGCCGCTCACGCCGGCCACCGGCTCCTCGCGCGCCGGGTAGATCTCCGTCACGCACGCTGCGTCCGCGGCGGCGAGCGCCTCGGCGAAGCCGTGCGCGAGGTGAAGCGTCCTCGAGTAGAGGTGCGGCTGGAACAGCACCAAGATCCGTCCGGTGCCGCGCACCGCCGCCAGGTCCGCCGCGAGCTCGGCCGGGTGGTGCGCGTAGCTGTCGAGGACGGTCACTCCGCGTGCCTCGCCCTTCGGCTCGAGCCGCCGCCCGGCGCCGCGGAACTCCACGATCGCGGCTTCGGCATCGGCTCGCCCCACGCCTGCGAGCTCGAGCGCCGCGAGTGCCGCGGCGGCATTGCGGAGGTTGTGCTCGCCCGGCACCGCCAGATCGAACGTCACCGGAACGAGCTCCTCGGCGCGCACGACGTGCGGCACTTCGTGCAGCCACGCCGCGAAGAACGACTCGACCTCCTTCCGCGAGACGAATGTCGTGTGGTGGTCGAGGTCGACGTTGAGGAGGACGGCGATCTCCGGCCGCAGCGCGCCGACGGAGCGGTCGGACTCGTCCCCCTCCACCACGAGCCAGCCCGAGCCCGAGCGCGCGTTGCCGCCGAGCTGCGGCACGTCCGCCCCGATGAGGAACGCCGGGTCGAGCCCGAGCCGGTCGAGGCAGAAGGCGATCATCGCGCTCGTCGTCGTCTTGCCGTGGGCTCCGGCAACGACGATCGCGCGGCGCTGCGAGACGAGCTCGGCCAGGAGCTCCGCACGCGGACGTCCGTCCACGCGGCCGGCGAATGCCGTCGAGACGAACGCCTCCCAGCCCGCCGGCGGCCGAGGCGGCTCGGGCGAGATGTCGACGGCGACTCCTTCGAGATGACGCAGGTACGGCGTCTCGACCCGGTCCCACCCGGCGACCTCTGCCCCCCACGCGCGCGCAAGGAGCGCGTAGCCGCTCATGCCGGCACCGCCGATGCCGGCGAGCCAGATCCTTCTACCGGCGAGCGGCTGCGAGGGCGACGAGCTCATCGGCGATCTCCTCGGCTGCGTCGGGCCTGGCGACGGCAAGCATCGCCGTGGCCATGGCGGCGAGGCCGTCCCGGTCCTCGAGCAGCTCCTCCACAACCCGCGGCGCGCGCGCCACCTCCGCCTCGGGCACGACCACCGCGCCGCCGGCGTCGACGAACCAGCGGGCGTTCTTCTCCTGGTGGTCTCCGGTCGCGAAGGCGCCCGGGACGAGCACGGCCGGCAGACCGGCTGCCGCGAGCTCCCAGACCGAGCCGCCGGCCCGCGCGAGCGCGACGTCCGCCGCGCCGTACGCGAGGCCGATCTCGTCCATGAAGGGCTCGAGGATGTAGTCCGGCCGCGGCGCCCGGCCGCGCAGGCCCGGGTAGTCGCGCTCGCCGCAGAGGTGGATCACCCCAGGCCCGTCCTCGGCCCACGCATCGAGCGCGGCCTCGTTGAGCAGACGCGCCCCGAGCGAGCCGCCGAAGACGAGGACGACCTTCGCGTCGGAGGCGAGCCCGAGCCGCGCGCGTGCCTCTTCGCGTTCCACCGGCCGCGACGCGGCGGGTATCGGCCTTCCGACCGCGCGGTACTTGTCGCCGTCGCGCCCGAGCGGCAGCGCGAGGAAGACGCGCTCGGCGAGCGGCGCGGCCAGCCGGTTGGCGAGACCGAGATGCGCGTCCGCCTCGCTCAGCGCGCACGGGATCCCCTCGAGCCGGGCGGCGAGCACCATCGGCCCGGCGACGTAGCCGCCGGCGCCGAGCACGGCGTCGGGCTTGCGACGGCGGAGGATGCGCCGGCACGCGAACGGCGCCGCGAGCGCCTTCGCGGCCGACCGGAGGAGCTCCGGCCCCGCACGGCGCGGCAGCCCGGAGACGGCGAAGGCGTCGAACTCGTAGCCGAGCTCAGGAACGAGCCGCGCCTCGACGCGATCCGGCGACCCGGCGAACGTCACCAGCCCGTCCCGGCGCCGCAGGGCCTCCGCGACGGCGAGTGCCGGCGCGACGTGTCCGACCGTCCCGCCGGCCGCGATCAGGAACCGCAGCTGCCGCTCGTCCGCCATCACGGGCGATGTTAAGGAGGACGCCGACCGCGGCGAGCATCACCACGAGGCTCGAGCCTCCGTACGAGACGAATGGGAGCGGGATGCCGGTCAGCGGCGCGAGCCCGATGGCGGCCGCCATGTTGATCGCGGCCTGCCCGCAGACGAGCGCCGTGATCCCGGCCGCGAGCCGCTTCCCGAAGGGATCGCGGCAGGCGATCGCGAGCCTGATCCCGGCGTACGCAAAGGCACAGAACGCCATCATCACGAGCGTGACGCCCACGAGTCCTAGCTCCTCGCCGACGACCGCGAACATCATGTCGGTGTGCGCCTCGGGCAGATAGCCGAGGGGCTCGATCCCGGAGCCGAGACCGCGGCCGAAGATCCCGCCCGAGCCGATGCTGATCAGCGCCTGGACGTTCTGCAGGCCCGCACCGGTCGGGTCCTTCCAGGGATCGAGGAAGGTAAGGAGGCGGTCGCGCCGGTACGGCGACGTCCACGCGGCGATCGCGGCGAACGCGACGACGAGGCCGTACGCCATGGCGAGCAGCTGCAGCCGCGTCCCCGAGACGAGCAGGATCGCGCCCACGACGAGGAGAAGCGTGAGCGCGGTGCCGAGGTCGGGCTCGACGAGGACGAGCACGGCGAAGAGGAGGACGAGGTACCCGATCGGCCGTCCGAGCTCCTTCAGCGTGCTCGGCGCCCGACGGCGCGACAGGTAGGCGGCCGTCCAGACGACGAGCGCGAGCTTCGCCAGCTCCGACGGCTGGAAGACGAGCGGCCCGACGTCGATCCAGCGGCGCGCGCCGTTGATCCGCGGACCGACTGCGAGCACGCCGAGGCAGAGGACGAGCGCGGACACCACGAGGGTCGGCGCAAGCGCGCGGATCCGGTCGAGCTCGAGACGCGAGACGACGACGAGCAGCGCGACGCCGATGACCGCGTAGATCACCTGGCGTTCGAGGAAGCCGAGCGGGTTGCCCCCGCCGAGCGCCGCGGAGCCGGAGCTGGCGCTGTAGACCATGACGAGGCCGAACAGAACAAGGGCCGCCGTCACGAGCACGAGCAAGTTCCACTCGAACTGGAGGCGCTTCGGGCGGCCGCTCATTCCCCGCTCCAGCGCCGGCCGGGCCGGCGCCTCCGCTCTCTGGTGAGCTCCGTCGAGCCTACGCTCACGACAGTTCCTCGACGAGCCTGCGGAAGGTGTCTCCGCGCTCTTCGAAGTTCGCGAACTGGTCGTAGCTGGCCGCGGCGGGCGAGAGCAGAACGACGTCTCCGGGCTCCGCATCAGCGGCGGCGCGGGCCACGGCGGTCGAAAGGTCGCCGGCCCGCACGTACGGGCGTCCGGCGACGTCGAGCGCGGCGGCGAGGGCGTCGCTCGCTTCCCCGACGAGGTAGATCGAGCGGACGCTGTCCGGAAGCCGGGCGGCGAACGGCACGAAGTCCTCCCCCTTGAGAGAGCCGCCGAGGATGAGCCGGAGCGGGGCGTCGTACGCGGCGATGCCGCGGCGGGCCGCAGCGGTGTTCGTCGCCTTCGAATCGTTGATCCAGCGGACGTCGCGCAGCTCCCTGACGAGCTCGAGCCGGTGTGGCACCCCGGCGAACGTGCGCAGTCCCTGTGCGATCGCGTCGTCGGGAACGCCGGCGGCGCGGGCGGCAGCGGTTGCAGCCGCCGCGTTCTCGCGGTTGTGGCGGCCGGGGATGAGCGGCTCCGCCGGCAGCGGATCGTCGGCGGAGAACTCGATCCCGGCGATCCCGAAGCCGCGGGGGACGATCTGCGCGCGCGCCCGCTCGAAGATCCGAAGCTTGGCGGCGCGGTATGCGTCGAAGGTGCCGTGCCGGTCGAGGTGGTCGGGCTCGAGGTTGAGGAGGACGGCGACGTCGCAGCCGAGCGTGTGGACGTCCTCGAGCTGGAAGCTCGAGAGCTCGCAGACGACCCACGAGTCGTCGGTCGCGTCGGCGGCAGCGTCGGTGAGGGCACGACCGATGTTGCCGGCGACCTCGACCGGGCGGCCGGCCGCGCGGAGAATCGCGCCGAGCAGCTCGGTGGTCGTCGTCTTCCCGTTGGTGCCCGTGACGCCGATGAGACGCACACCGCGTGGGAGTAGCCGATAGCCGAGCTCGACCTCGCTCCAGACAGAGATCCCGCGCACGCGCGCGGCAACGACGAGCGGCGACTCCGCCGACACCCCCGGACTCTTCACCAACAGCTCCACCCCTTCGAGCACGGCCTCCTCCTCCGTTCCGAGACGGAGTTCGACGCCGAGGCCGTCGAGCCTCCCGGCGTCGACGTCGGAAGAGCGGTCGGCCGCGACGACGTGCACGCCGCGCCTCGAAAGTGCCTCCGCGGCTGCGAGACCGGAACGGGCGAGCCCGACCACGAGGGCCCGGCGGGGTAGCCATGGCTCTTCGGGAGAGGCCTCGTCGGGACGTGTCCCGCTCACGGCAAACGCTCTCCCCCGATGGGGGGCGCAGGTCCCCTGGGGTCAGCGTACGCGCCGAGAAGTGCCGGCGCTGTGTCGACTTGTTCGAGGATGAGATACAGGTTCGCCGTCCGACCTCCGCATCCTCAGCCGCGCGTGGCGCTCACGACTGCCTCGGGCCCGGCTCGCCCGACCGCGGCCCCCTCGAACCCGGCAGCTTCGAGCGCCTGCGCGAGCTTCTCCCCAGCCTTCGGCCCCGGTTCGGCGAGAGCGACGCGCCCTCCCGCCGCGAGCACCCGGGCGAGCTCCTCCACGGCGGCGGCTAGAGCGCCGTCGTCGGTTGCGATTCGCCCCACCGCGGCAGCCACGGCGTCGTCCGGAAGCGGCAGCACCGGCGCCTCCCCCACGAGGTACGCGACCCCACTGGCGCCGGCGGCGTGCGCCTCTCCCAGCAGCTCCTCGAGCTCGTCCACCTGCGACCGGACGACGTAGACCCAGCCGTCGCCGATCCGCTCGTGCGCCCCCAGCGCGAGCGACCCGCCGCCGAGCACCAGCACGTCCTCCTCGGGCGCGAGGCACGCCGCGTCCAGCAACGCCGTCTCGACCTCCGAGCTCATCGCTGGCCGAAGTAGTAGCGGTAGTAGAGGGCGAAGCCGACCGCGCACAGAAGGGCCGCGACGATCCAGAACCGCACCGTGATCTTCGTCTCGGACCACGCCTTCATCTCGAAGTGGTGGTGGATCGGCGCCATGAGGAAGACACGTCGGCCGAAGCGTTTGAACGAGAAGACCTGGATCATCACGGACAGCGCCTCGATCACGAAGATGCCGCCGATCAGGAGGAGGAGCACCTCGACCTTCATCATGATCGCGAACGCGGCCAATGCCCCGCCGAACGCCATCGAGCCCGTGTCGCCCATGATCACCTCGGCCGGGAACGCGTTGAACCAGAGGAACCCGACGGCCGCGCCGATCAGGGCGGCACCGACGATCGCCAGGTCGAGCTTCGTCAGGTTGCGGTGGCCGACGTGGCCCGACCGCACGTAGGAGACGACGTTCATCGCCATGAACGTGAAGAGCGCGATGATCGCCGTTCCGGCCAGCAGGCCGTCGACGCCGTCCGCGAGGTTCGTCCCGTTCGAGGCCCCCGCGATGACGAAGAAGAGGAACACGTACCAGCCGTAGGACAGTGGCACGGTGACGTCCGCGACCGGGATGTAGACGTCCGTGCTCAGATGCAGGTGTCGCGCGACGACCGCCACCACGACCGTGACCGCGGCGAGCAGCACGAGCTTCCAGCGCCCCGAGAGCCCGAGCGAGCGCTTGTGGGTCAGCTTGATGAAGTCGTCGAGGAAGCCGATGGCGCCGCATGCGAGGGCGGTGAAGATCACGGTCAGCGACTGGAGCCTGAAGTGGCTGACGGGCAGAAACGCGACCGTGGCGGCAAAGAGGATGAGCAGCCCGCCCATCGTCGGCGTGCCCTGCTTCACGATGTGGTGCCGC
>DATEHY010000044.1:0-19980 GCA_035279325.1 Gaiellaceae bacterium | reverse complement strand
CGAACCCTCTCGCGGGCTCGTTCCCGTGGACGTCGCCGAGCTCTGGCGGTATCGCGACCTCCTGCGGTTCTTCGTGCTCCGGGACGTCAAGTCCCGCTACCGGCAGACGTACCTCGGCCCGAGCTGGGCGATCTTGCGGCCGCTCGTGACAATCGTGATCTTCTCCGCAATCTTCGGAGGGCTAGACAACATCAAGACGGGCGCCGGCATCCCGTATCCGCTCTGGGTCACTCCCGCCGTGCTCGCGTTCACCTACGTGTCGACGGCGCTGACGAACACGAGCACGAGCCTCGTGAACAACAGCAATCTGATCACGAAGGTCTACTTCCCGCGGCTCTTCATCCCCCTTTCGAACGCCCTCACGCCGATCGTCGACTTCCTGCTCGGTCTGCTCGTGCTGCTCGGCGTCTTCATCTACTACCACCGGGTACCGAGCTGGCACATCGTCTTCCTGCCCGCGTTCCTCGCCCTCATGGTCCTCGTGACAGGCGGGATCGGACTGTGGCTCGCCGCCTTCACCGCCCGCTACCGCGACGTCGTGTTCGGCGCGCCCTTTCTCGCGCAGATCTGGCAGTACGCCACCCCGGTCATCTATCCGGTCGGCTTCATCCCGCCCGCATATCGCTGGTTGCTCGACCTGAACCCGCTGACTGCGGTGGTCGAGGGATTCCGCTGGTCCCTGCTCGGACTGCAGTTCGGGAGCGTTGTCACGCTGCTGGCGAGCATCGGCATCGGATTGGCGGCCACGACGTCGGGCCTCTTCTTCTTCAGGAGCACCGAGCGACTCATGGTGGACATGCTCTAATGAGCGCTCTCGCGATCAGCTGCCACGGACTCGGAAAGCGCTACCGCCTCGGCCGTCTCGAGTCGGGATTCCGGCGCGCGCGCCGCATCGTCCGGCGTCAAGCCGCTCCCGGCCACATCTGGGCGCTCAGAGACCTCACGTTCGACGTCCCCCAGGGCGCGTCGCTGGCGATCGTGGGCAGCAACGGAGCCGGTAAGTCGACGCTCCTCAAGATCCTGGCCAAGATCACCGAGCCCACGACGGGCTACGTCGACGTGGGGGGCCGCGTGGCGGCGCTCGTCGAGGTCGGCACGGGGTTCAACCCGGAGCTGACCGGTCGCGAAAACGTGTACCTCAATGGGACGCTCCTCGGTATGAGCCGAAATGACATCGACCGGAGGCTCGAGGAGATCGTGAGCTTCGCCGGCGTCGAGCAGCACCTCGACAAGCCGGTCAAGTGGTACTCGAGCGGCATGTACGTCCGCCTCGGCTTCGCGGTCGCGGCCCACCTCGAGCCAGACATCCTCATCGTCGACGAGGTGCTCTCCGTCGGAGATCTCGCGTTCCAGCAGAAGTGCCTCGGCCGGATGGGCGAGGTCGCCCAGGGCGGCCGAACGGTGCTCTTCGTCAGTCACAACCTGGCGGCCGTCTCCGCGCTCTGCCCCACCGCCATGTACCTAAGGGACGGGCAAATCGCGACCCGGGGACCGACGCGCGAGGTGATCGACCGCTACGTCGACGACGTCAAGTCGACCGCGCATGTCGACGTCCGCGACCGTCAGGACCGACAGGGAGATGGTCGGGTGCGCTTCACCGAGGTGCGCGTGGGCAACGGGCGCGTCACGACCGGCGACGACTGCGAGATCGCGCTCTCCTACGAGGGCACGCCCGGGTCGGGAACGGTTCGCCTAGCACTGGCCATCTACGGCGCGCTAGTGGAGCCGCTTTTCCACTGTTCGACCGACGTCTCCGGCGACGTCATCACCGAACTGGCAGCCGACGGGGTGTTCACGTGCACGATCCCCCGGGTCCCGCTTGCTCCCGGCCACTACACCGTCAGCGTCTTCTGCGAGGTCGACGGAAGGGTCGCGGACTGGGTCCAGCACGCCGCGGTCCTGGAGGTCGTGGAGGGGGACTTCTTCGGCAGCGGCCGCTTACCCAGCGAGGCCCACGGGACGTTCTACGTCGACCATCATTGGTCGAGCGATCCGGTCTCGGTCGCGCCGCTGCGCCTCGGCAAGAACGCTCTCTGACGCCGTTCGCCGGCCACGCATGTTCTCGATCTACTCCGACCGCAGCTTCCTCGCCTCGCCCTCGACTCCTCACGCCGTCATTCTCAGCCCGTTCTGGGGGGCGAACCCGGAGACGCCCCCAGACACCGGACGCTTCGACCGCTACACAGAGGTCGGCAGCTCGCTCTTCGCCATGACCTCACTCGACGAGTGCGACGCCGCCGTGTTCCCCCAGAACTGGGAGGCGGCGGGAGACCGCGCCCCTGAGCTGGCCGACGAGTTCTCGACGGTCTGCCGAGTCGCCGGCAAGCCGCCGGTCGTCTTCAGCGGCGCCGACCCGACCGAACCGCCTCCGGTCGACGCCCTCCTTTTCCGTACCTCCCTCGTCCGCTCTCGGCGCCGCCCGAACGAGTTCGCCTTTCCGGCCTGGAGCGAGGACTTTCTCGCCCGGTACCTCGGCGGTGAGCTCCACCTCCGCCCGAGGCGATCACCGCCGGTGGTCGGCTTCTGCGGTAACACCATGGGGGGGCTGCCCCAGACGTCGCTGGGCGGACGGATCCGCCGGCGTCTCGGCGGGCGCCGATCGCAGGCGTTACGCACCCTGGGCGGCGACCATCCGCGGACGCTCGCACTCCGCGCGATCGACCGCGACCGGCGGCTGGAGCCGAACTTCGTCCTCCGCGATACGTTCTGGGCCGGCGCTCTCGGTGACGCGTCGTCGCTGTTGAAGGCGCGGCAGGAGTTCGTGCGGAATACGCAGGGAAGCGACTATGTGCTCTGCGCGCGGGGGATCGGCAACTTCTCCTACCGTCTGTACGAGACGCTCTCGATGGGAAGGATCCCGATCTTCGTCGACACCGACTGCGTGCTGCCCCTCGACTTCGAGATCGACTGGCGCGACCACTGCGTCTGGGTCGAAGCGGACGAGATCGACCACATCGGAGACCGCGTGCTCGAGTTCCACGAGGCGCTCGGTAACTCCGAGTTCGAGGACCGCCAACGCACGTGTCGCCGGATCTGGGAGACTCACATCTCGCCCGAGGGCTTCTTCGCCTCCTTCCACCGCCACTTCGAGCTGACATGAGAGACGCCCTGCACCGACTACTTCGACGTATCGCGCGGACCCCGGCGTCGGAGGAGACGTACGAGCCGGAGCTGACGGCGGCGATCGAGCGCGTCGTGGAGCTAGCTGGACGTGCGCCCACTACCAGCTACGGACCGCTTCAGACACTCGCGGAGCGCCGAGGTCGTGAAGTCGCCGTGAGCGACGGCAGTTCCGCGCGGCTCGCGCTGCATGGCGGCCGACACGACCCACGGAATTGAACGTCCTCGGACACGACGTCGAGGATGCACCGACCCTGCGGGTGCACAAGGTACGGGCAGTCGCTCTCGATTCCTGGTTCTCGCCGGGCGAAGCGCTCCACTTCGCGAAGATCGACGTCGAGGGAGCGGAGGGCCTCGTCCTCGCCGGGATGCAGCGTCTGCTCCGGGACACTCGCCCGCTGCTGGCGGTTGAGTTCCACGACGACGACCCGTGGGGCTCGCGGCAGGAGCTCCTAGACGCCGGGTACGCGCTCAGCGGGACGGACGGCACCCCCATCGACCCGGCCTGTGCCGCGTCTACCAGTTGATCTCGCGACCGGTTACCCCCTGAGCGTGACCCTGCCGCGCCTGACGGTGATCACGCCGTCGCTGAACCAGGGCAAGTATCTCGAGCGGGCGCTGCGCTCGGTGCTCGAGCAGGGCTATCCCGATCTCGAGTACATCGTCATGGACGGCGGCTCGACCGACGGCTCCGTCGACGTTCTCCGCCGTTACGACGACCGGCTCGCCTATTGGGTCAGCGAGCCCGACAACGGGCAGTCCTGGGCGATCAACCGCGGAATCGAACGCTCCACCGGCGATGTCATCGCCTACATCAACAGCGACGACTACTACCTTCCCGGCGCCTTCGAGGCCGCGCTTCGTTTCTTCGCGGACCCGGGCGTGCGCTGGGTTGCCGGCGCAACCGAATATCGCGAGAGCGACGGCACGCTCGAGACGTTGTGGAATCCGACTCCCCCGCCGGGCCTCCGCGGACGTTGGGTGCGCGGCCCGTGGTACGTCCCGCAAGCTTCTTCTTTCTGGCGGCGGGACGTCTTCGAGGAATTCGGACTTCTTCGCGAAGATCTCGACTTCGTGTTCGACACCGAGTTCGGCCTCCGAGTCGCACTCGGAGGCGTGAAGCCGGTCACGTTCGCCCGGCCGCTCGCCGTGCGCTTCCTGCACGACGAAGCAAAGTCTGCAGAGCGCTCGCGCTTTGACCGCGAGTACGAGACCGAGGTAGCTCCTCAGCTCCGAAAGCGGCTCAGCTGGTGGGAACGCAGCCTCGACTACCCGTTCCGTCTGCAGTACCGCATCCGGAAGCACCTCGGACTACTCGGCTTGCGCGAACGCTGGCTCGGCGGTCGATTTGCACGACGCGGCCCTGGCTAGAGTGAGCTGATGCGCTGGCGCCGCGTTCCGAAGGTCCCGGCGACGCCTACGCCGGCTACCGATCGGCTTCCGGCACAGCTCGACAACCATGGTCTGGAACTGCTCGTCAAGGGCATCGTCGAGCTATGGCACGGCGAGCATTCGAGGCTCGTGGTCGAGGTGGGTACCGGAGGAGGTCGGGGGAGCACCGTCGCGATCCACCGAGCCCTCGTATCGAGCAATTGCCCGTTCGAGCTCGTCGGGTACGAAGGCGATGCCGAGCTCGCCGGGGCAGCATCACGATTCTGGGACCAAACCAAGAACGTGCGGGTGGTCAACGAGTACTTCATGCGTCGAGAAGACGTCGAACTCGCCGTGAAGCCCTGGGTTGCGCCGAGCGATCACAGTTCGTATCTACCGGAATTCGCCGCGCTCATGACCAAGGCGAACTTCCTGGCCACGACGCCGCCCGGCCCGATCGACCTCCTCTTCGTCGACAGCGTCCGCTATACGCATCTCGCCATCCTGCGAGCGGCGACACCGTGGCTCCGGCCCGACACAGTCGCGCTGATGGAAGACGACATCCCGGGATACGGCGAACTCGCGATTCTGGAGCGCGAACTCGTCCTGCGCAACGTCACCCGCCACGAGATCGAGGGGCACCCCTGGCCGTTCGTCGAGTTCAGCGTGGCGAGCTGATGCTCAGCCGGAGCTCGTCGCTCTGCGCACCGAGCCGATCACATACTCGAGCTCGGCATTCGAAAGCGACGTGCTGCTGGGCAGCGAGAGCCCCTGGGTTCCGACCGCTTCGGCGACCGGGAAGGCCCCGTCCTGGCGCAGATGCGGCAGCAGATGCAAGGGCACGAACGCGGGCCGGCTGTCGACGCCGTCGGCGCGAAGCCGCGCGGCGAGCTCGTCACGGCCGACGCCGTGCTCGGGGTCGATCCGGAGCGTCGTCATCCACCACGAGCTCGTGGCCCAGTCGGCCTCCTCCTGCAGGGTCACACCCGGAAGATCCTGCATGCCCGACCGGTAGGCGGCCGCGAGCATGCGCTTCCGCTCGAGGAACTCGTCCAGCCGCTCGAGCTGCGCCACGCCGAGCGCCGCCTGCATGTTCGTGATCCGGTAGTTGAAGCCGATCTCGCCGTGCCAGTAGCGGCGCTTCGGATCCATGGCGTGGTCGCGAAGGAGGCGCGCCCGCTCGGCAAGCGTGGAGTCATCCGTGAGCACCGCACCGCCCTCGCCGGTCGTGATGAGCTTGTTGCCGTAGAAGCTCAGCACGCCGAGCCGGCCGAGACTGCCGGCGGGCCGCCCGCGGTAGTCGGCGCCCAGCGACTCCGCCGCGTCCTCCACCAGCACGATGTCGTGCTCGCGGGCGAGCTCGCCGAGCGCGTCCATGTCCGCCGGGTGGCCGTACAGATCGACGGCGACGACGGCCCGCGTGCGCTCGGTGATCCGCCTCGCGGCGTCGGTCGGATCGAGACACCAGTGTGCCGGATCGGAGTCCGCCAGCACCGGTGTCGCACCGACGTAGCGCACCGCCGCCGCAGTCGCGACAAACGTCAGCGACGGGACGACCACCTCGTCCCCTGGGCCGATCCCCGCCACGGCGAGCGCGAGGTGGAGCGCCGTCGTCCCGTTCGAGGTCGCAATGGCGTGCTCGACTCCACAGCGCCGCGCAAGCTCCGCCTCGAAAGCGGTCACGTACTCCCCGATCGAGGAGACCCAGCCGGAGCGGACCGCGTCGGCCACGAGCTCCACCTCCCGCTCACCGAGCGACGGCTCCGCGATCGGGATGAAGTCTCGCCGCTGGGGTTCTGGGTCCAGGCTCTTGGCGACGCTCACGAGCGGCCTCCCGCCAGCACGGATTCGCGAGCCTGGAGCCGTTCGAAGAGCCGCAGGTACATCCGGGCGGCATTGTCCCACGAGTACCGCTGCACGCCCTCGCGGTTGGCCTCGGCCTGGGCACGGCTCGTCTTATCGTCGGTCCATGCCTCTTGGAGCGCGCGCGCCAGCTCCGCGTCGTCCGTCGGTGGGAACAGCCGCATCTCGAGATGCTCCGCCATCTCCTCGTGCGGGGGGATGCTCCCGGCCACGATCGGCGTCCCCGCGGCGGCTGCCTCGAGGACGGGCAGGCTGCTCGACTCGTAGAGCGACGCGGTCACCAAAAAGCGCGCCCGGTGGTGCAGGGCGATCACGTCCTCGAAGGGGACGACACCGAGATAGTAGACCTGGTCTTCGAGCCCGTTCGCTCGGACGAACTCGAAGATGCCCTCGGCCGCGTTGTACTCCGCGCCCGTGAGGACCCAGGGCAGGACGAGCCCGCGCTCCCGGAGCCGCCCGAGCGCCTTCAGGATCGTGATGTGGTTCTTGTGATGCCAGAGCTGCGCGGGCGTGAAGAGGAACGAAGCCGGGAGTCCGTATCGGTCAAGGACGTCGTCTTCCAAAGGGTCGTGCGAGAAGAGCTCGACGTCGACGCCTTCGGGGATCACCTCGACGTTGCTCTCGTTCAGCTTCGGGAAGTGGTCGCAGAAATCCTGCGCCATGTAGCGGCTGCTCGCCTGGATCACGGTGGCGTGGTCGACGCACTTCGCGAACGACGCCTCTCTCTCAGAATGCTCCTCCGGGGTGAAGAACTCCGGGAAGTGCACCTGCTGGATGTCGTGGATCGAGTACACCGTGGGGACATCGGGAAACGGGAAGAGGCGCGGCGGCGGCACATACGGGACGTACATCACGTCCACCTCGCGCGCGAGCAGATCGGCGACTCGGCTGTTGAACACCCGGTTCGGCGCTTCGACCGGAAGGCGATTCTTGACGGCCAGCGGGAGGAACCGGTGGAGTCGGCGGAGCCACCGGTGCTCGGACTCGTCGATCTCCACGAGCTCGAGATTCGGGACGCCCTCGAACCGCTCGAACATCGCCCGGTTCCACGGCGTGACGAAGACCTTGAACTCGTGTTCCTCGCCGACCCGGGCGAACCCGTCGAGCAGGCCGAGCGTGAAGGAGTTCGTGCCGCCCTTGTACGACGGGTAGATCCGCAGACAGTTGACGCCGATTCTCACTGTGCCAACCGGGCGAGCCGTCTCAGGATCCGCGGCCTGAGCGTCGAGATCGGCTTCGGCCGGAACTTCCGGTCGAAGGCTCGGAGCACGGAAGGGTCGACGGCCAGATCGGCGCGCAGCTCGAACGGCACGTCACCCGGGTCCAGCTCGACGTGGTAGTCGTCGGAATCGCCGCAGTGGCTCCCGCTGCCGTCGAAGCCGATGTTCTGGACCTTGGAGACGACGGGATGGACACAGAAGGCGTCGTGCTTGTAATGCGCGTAGTCGAAGCGGATCGACCAGGAGTCGAGCCCCCCCGCCATCTGCATCTCCAACATCTGCTGCAGGTCGTTGCCGCCGCGTCTGAAGAGCTCCTGTGCGCGGGTGTCTCCGAGGAACTCGTCGAAGTCGCTCACCGACCAGTCCACCTGGCTCCAGCGATCTCGCCACGTGCCCCAGCCCCACGACGAGCTTCGGTAGGAGAGGTACGCGTCCTCGCGATAGGTCGGCGGGATCCGGAGCGGGTAGTTGTAGCCGGTGACGGAGAAGACGTCCGGCCGCCCTTCGTACGTCGCGAGGGCAGCGTTCACAAAGGCGAGGAAGTTCCTCGACGTGAGGAGGTCGTCCTCCATCACGATCACCGACGGAGAGCGGCTCAACACCTCGGTGACCCCCGCGAGCACGGAGCCCGCGAGGCCCATGTTCTGCTCGCGCTCGATCACGCTCACCGACCTGAAGCCGGTGACCGACCGCAGGTAGTCGCGCACCTCCTGGACGGCGCCGGCGCGGTCGGGCGTCCTCGGCCCGTCCGAATAGACGAAGAGATCGGACTCGCTCGCGCCGTCGTTGTCTGCGAGCGCCTCGAGCGTCAGGCGCGTATGGACCGGACGGTCGTGGGTGAAGAGGACGATCGGAGCCCGGTTCACGGGCGTTTCTCCTGACCGGCAGGCATCGGCAGCAACATAGCCATCCGCCTCGACGAAGCCGTGTGAGGTGTGGCTAGTACGCGCCGCGCCGGCCGAAAACCGCGGGGAGCGTCATGAGGATGATGCGGAGGTCGCGGCCGAGCGAGAGGTTCTCGACGTATTCGCGCTCGACCGCGAGGACCTCGTCGAAGGTGAGCTCACTGCGCCCGTAGACCTGCCACGGACCGGTGATCCCGGGCTTGACCCGGAGGCGCACCTCGTGCTCCGGCGCGTACCGCTCGACGAGACTGATGAGCTCCGGCCGCGGCCCGACGATCGACATCTCCCCGCGGACGACGTTGAGGAGCTGCGGCAGCTCGTCGAGACTCGTCCGCCGCAGGAACCGGCCCACCCGCGTGACGCGCGGATCGGCCTTGAGCTTGAACATCGGATCGCTCAGCTCGTCGATCGACACGAGTTGAGGCAGCATGTCCTCCGCCCCGCGGACCATCGTCCGGAACTTGAAGATGCGGAACGCCCGCCCGTTCTCGCCGGCGCGCAGCTGGCGGAATAGGACCGGCCGCCCGTTGTCCACGAGAATCGCCAGCGCGATCAGCACGAAGAGCGGCAGCGTCAGCACGAGACCGACAGTCGCGGCGACGACGTCGAAGATGCGCTTCAGCGCGAGCGTCGACGGCGAGACGTACCACGTGTTGTAGTCGAGCAGGGGCAGATCGGCCACGTGGCCGAGGTGGGTCGCCGTCCCGAAGATGCCGCGGGTCGGCGGGACGACGGTGAGCTTGACGCCGCGCATCCGGCACGCCGGCAGGAGGCCTTCGAGCAGACCCTCGTTCAGCTCCGCGCACGCTACGACGACGCGGTCGACACCCTCGAGCTCGTCGAGGTGATCCGGCAGGGCACTACAGCTCGAGATGCTGCCGGTGATCGTCGCGTGAATGTCCGGGAAGAGCTCGAGCTTGCGCGCCACTGCATCGGCCAGCGGGCCCTCTCCGACGATCAGGATCCGCTCGGCCGGCGTGATCCGACGCCACACGACCCGCGCCGTACCTCGGGACAGGAAGCCGATCACGAGCACCGAGCCCCAGACCAGAAGCCGGTCGGTCGAGCTCAGGTCGAGGCTCGGGAACGGGGCGAGGAAGAACGTCAGGATCGCCGTGCCTCCGAGCGCCCACACGAAGACCCACGGCAACTCCTCGACGGTCAGATGCCGGAGGGTGCGGTGGTCGCGGTCGTAGAGGCCGACGAGCTTCCCGACGACGATCCAGATCGGCGCCGACAGGACGAGGAGCAAAGACGCGTTCGCGCCGGTCCCCCAGAGCCCGACGACGACCGCGGCAGCCGCAACGGTCAAGGTGTCGGCCGCAGCAAGCATCCGGTGCAGGAGGGCGTCGCTGCTGTACCCTCCGACGAGGCGGTGCGGATCGCGCTTGCTCTGTACCTGCTCGCCCGCCCTGGGGGCGGCGGTTCCGATCTCGCTCATCGCTTCAGCTTCCGTTTCGTGCGGCTCGAACCGGGGGCATTGGCACGAAAACCGTAGCTGGGGTTGCGGCCGATCGCCACTCAGCTGCCCTGGAGGATGGGTGCGGTCGGGTAGAGAAGCCGGATCTGGTCGAAGTCGCGGTGGACGGCGGCGACGTCCCCGCGATGGGCGTCGATCGTCACCGCAGTGAGCCAGAGCGAGTAGTCGCGGGGTGCCCGGCGGATCGCTGAACGGATCGCCGCGGAAGCTGCCTTGTACTCCCGCAGATCTCTCTCGACGACGGCGAGTTGGAGCCACGTCGCGGCGTCCCACGGCTCGACCGCCTTGGCCGCCAGCGCCTCGGACTTGGCGCGTGCGCCGTTGCCGGCGTCGTAAGCGTCTTGGCTGTTCGCGATGTGGATGCCGGCGGCGAGCACGACCACCTGCGGGACGATCGCGGCCACCGCGAGGAGCGCGAGCAGCGGCCGCACGACGCCGGCACGGCCCCATTCGTCCGCACGCGTCGAGGGCAGGGCGCCGAGCGCGACTCCGAGCAGGCCAACGCCGACGACCGCGATTCCCGCCAGCTGCCACGTCCAGTCGTACGCCGCAGCCACGAAGAACGCGATTCCGACCGCTGCCGCCGCGGCAATGTCGCCGCTGCGCAGAGCGAGGACCGAGCGAACCGCCCCGAAGACCGCGACCAAGACGAAGCCTCCGATCAGCAGGAGCCCCACGATTCCGAGCTCGGCCAACGACTCGAGGTAGAGCGAGTGGGGATATTGGGTGAAGAAGGAACCGAGCGTGTCGTGCTGCAGCCACCACGCCTCCCACGAGCCCGCGCCTCCGCCGTTCAGCCAGTGGGCCTGAAACTCCGAGCTGGCCGCGCTCCAGAACTGCCAGCGGCCGCTGCCCGAGCTGCTGAGCAGGTGCGTGTTGATATAGCTGGTGTTCGAGCCGCCCGAGGCAAAGCTGTTGGCCTTGAACGTGTCGAATCGTGCAATCGGGTGCGAGAGCGCAATCGCGATCACGGCGGCGATCACGATCACGCCGGCGGTCGCCCAGCCTGCGCGCCGCGAAGGGATCGGCACCCGGCCCGCGATCTGCGAGCAGCCGAACCAGACGAGCGCCGTGACGATGCACGCGATTCCGATCAGGAGCGCAGCGCGATGCCCCTGGTCGACCGCGCCCGGTTCGGTCATCACTCCGGAGAGGAGCTGGGTCTTGTGGACGAGGCACACGACCGAGACCGCGGCTGCGGCTCCGGCGACGACGGTCGCGGCGAGGGCGGACCAGCGATCCGGCGCGAGCAACAGGTACGCGACGATCGCGACGACGGCCGCGAGGAATGCACCCCGCGACGACGTGAGGTACATGACGGCGCCGAGCAGCGGCAACGGGAGGGCGGCGAGCGAGCGGGCGAGCCGCGATCGTCGCGAGGTCATGATCGAGAGCAGCAGCGGATAGGCGAGCGCCGCCTCGATCCCCAACCCGTTCCAGTAGCCGAGCGGAAAGCTCAGGCGGCTGGTTATCTCGGGAAGGATCGTGGACGGCTCGACACCGAACGTGCTCGGAAAGAACCGGCTGGCAAGAGCGACGCCCGCGATCGCGGACAGCGCGAGCGCGATGCCGCTGATGATCACGGAGGAGGGCACGAGCCGCCCGAGCGCGATCGCGAGGGCGAGGACGGCGACGTAGAGCGAGACCTGGTCGAACTGGGCGAAGGCCCGCCCGCCGTCGGACGCCCAGCTCATCGAGACCAGCGTCCAGAGCGCGAAGGTCGCGAGGAGCCCGAGGGCAACCAGCGCAAGCCGGTCCACCCGCGCACGCGCCCGTGCGACCCCGATCGCCGCCGTCGTGCCGAGCAGCCACCACACGGAGATGCCGGCATAGGCCTTCGTCGTCGTGTCGAAGCCGCCGTTGGCGTAGGAGAGGGCGAACACGCAACCCGCCACCGCCAGCCCCAAGGAGGCATTGCGCGCGAGCACAATCCGGGCGTGTTCGGGTCTTGTAATCCCGCGGGCGGCCAGCTGCACCGGTCGTTACAGTAGCGTCATGGTTGCCGGACTGAGGCAGCTCGCACGTGCCGCAGCAGCAGTATTTTGCATCGCCCTTGCACTTCCGGCCCTCGCACTCGCCAGCGGAGGAGGCAAGTGCAACGCGTCAGCGTGCAAGGTCTACGTCGAGCCGGGTAGTTCGAACCCCGGGACCAAGCCGCCGACGCAGCCGACGCAGACCGGCTCGAACGGGGGCGGTAACGCGACGTCGCACCACCAGCCGAAGAAGCTGGCACGCGTGCTCCTCCAAGCCGGCAAGGACAGAGGACCGCTCTCGGCGGCCCTGAGCGAGTCAGGTGCCAGTTCGTTGCGCGGCGGCTCCGGCGACGTCGCCGGACCCAGCCTCTTGGGCGCCGTTCTAGACCTCGGTGCCGGTCCGCTTGCTCTGCTCGCGATCCTCCTGGCGGCGGCCTTCGCCCTCGGCGCTCAGGGCGTACTGCGCAACCGGCAGCGCGGGCGACGTAACGCGTAGGATCCGGGCCTGCTCCACGACGGCCTCGAAGCGCGCGGCCACGGCGTCCGGATCGAAGGCGGCCTCCGCGTAGGCACGAGCGCGGCGTGACAGCTCCGCCCGCCGCTCAGGGTCGTCCAGCAGCTCGTCGGCTGCGCGAAGGAAGGCGTGCGAGTCACCCGGTCGCACGACGATCCCGCCCCCGCTCCGCTCCACGACCCGAGCGGCGAGGTTGTCGTCCGGCAGGGACGCGAGCAGCGGTCGACCGGCGCAGAGGTAGGTGAGAACCTTCGACGGCGCCGAGAAGGCGCCGGCCTCCGGCTCGAGCACGGCGACGAGGACGGCGGCCGAGGCCAGCACCTCGGGCAGACGGTCGTGGGGCTGGTACGGCAGGATCCGCAACGCGCCCTCGTCTCGCCCGTGTTCGGCCAGCCAGTCCGCACCCGGCCCCTCCGACACGACGACGACCAGCGCGCCGCGCCTCTCCGCCCAGCGCGCGAGCTCCAGCAGCAGGCTCGGATCGTGCTTGAACCCGAGCGTGCCCGCGTAGAGCAGGACGTCGCGTCCGGCGAGGTCGTGCTCGCGGGCCCAGGCGTTGTCGCGTGGAAGCTGCGGCAGCTCTTCGACCGGCGCCCAGTTCTCGATCACGACGACGCGCGCGCCGTCGACGCCCCAGCGCTGCAGCTGCGGTAGGAAGTCGTCGGAGATCGCGACGACGACGTCGCTTCGCCGCAGAAGTCCGCGTTCGAGTCGCGCGACCGTACGCTCGGCGCCGCGGCCCACGAGGCGTGAGCGCCTGCCGAGCACACGACGCGCGGCGATGCTCATCACGTCCTGCTGCCAGAACACGTATCCCGCGCCGACGCGGCGACACGCCCGAAGGAGCTCGCGCTGTACGACGAGCGGCCCGATCGAGAGAACGGCGTCGGGCCGGAAGTCGCCGAGCAGTCGCGCCAGAGCGCGTGCAGTCCTCCGTTCGTGCACGACGCGACGCACCACGTCGTACTTCGCGAAGGGCCGCCCGAGGGCGACTGCGCCGAACTCGAGCCCGGGTGGGTCGCCGGCCGTTCGCTCGAGCCGGCCCTTGCCGCTCACGAACGAGCTGCAGTGGAGGTGGAGGACCTCGTGGCCGCGCCGAGCGAGAACGCGCGCGAGCTGTGCCGGAAACGCGTGACCGAAATAGTCGTGGACGACGACGCGCACGCAGCGCCTAGACGTAATGCTCTTCGGTCTGACGCCGCTCGCGGTCGTGGTCGACCATGATCCGCACCAGCTCCGCGAAGCGAACCTTCGGCTCCCAGCCGAGCCTCTCGCGCGCCTTCGACGCGTCGCCGAGGAGCTCGTCGACCTCGGAAGGGCGGAAGTAGCGCTCGTCGATCTTCACGTATTTCTCCCACTCCAGGCCCGCGTACACGAACGCCTCGTCGAGAAACTCGCGCACAGAATGCATCTCGCCCGTGGCAAGGACGTAGTCGTCGGGCGCGTCCGCCTGCAGCATCCGCCAGGCGCCTTCCATGTAGTCGCGCGCGAAGCCCCAGTCGCGCTTCGCCTCGAGGTTTCCCAGCCGCAGCTCGTCCTGCTCCCCACGCAGGATCGCGCCGATCGCCCGGGTGATCTTCCGGGTCACGAACGTCGGCCCCCGTCTCGGCGACTCGTGGTTGAAGAGGATCCCGTTCACGGCGTACATCCCGTAGGCCTCGCGGTAGTTGCGCGTGATCCAGTAGCCGAAAACCTTGCCGACGCCGTACGGGCTCCGCGGGTGGAACGGCGTCTCCTCGGTCTGAGGCATCTCACGCACCTGCCCGAACATCTCGCTCGACCCCGCCTCGTAGAACCGGCACTTCACGCCTTCCTCGCGCACCGCGTCGAGGAGACGCAGCGTCCCGAGGGCCCCGACGTCGGCCGTGTACTCCGGGATGTCGAAGCTGACGCGCACGTGACTCTGAGCGCCGAGGTTGTAGACCTCGTCCGGCCGGATCGTGCGCATGAGCTGGTTCAGGGAGGAGCCGTCGGTCAGGTCGCCGAAGACCAGCTCGAGCTCTCCGAAGACGTGGTCGATCCGCGCGGTGTTGAAGGAGCTCGAGCGGCGAACCATGCCGTACACCTCGTAGTCCTTCTCGAGCAGGATCTCAGCGAGATACGAGCCGTCCTGGCCCGTGATGCCGGTGATGAACGCCTTCCGCTTGGCCACGGCGTCGTACCGTACCGATGAAGACGTCTACGCTTGTCGGCATGCGTGTGCTCGTGACCGGCGGAGGGGGCTTTCTCGGATCGCACCTCGTCGAGCGGCTGCTCGCGGAGGGCCTCGAGCCGTTCGTCGCGCGCCGGAAGGACTACGACCTGACGCACGAAGCCGACGTCGATCGCCTCTTCCGCGACGCCCGCCCGGAGCTCGTGTTCCACCTCGCCGCGGAGGTAGGGGGGATCGGCGCCAACCGCGCCAACCCCGGCCGGTACTGGTACGCGAACCTCGTGATGGGCGCGAACGTCCTCGAGCAGGCGCGACTGCGGGACGTCGGCAAGACCGTCCTCCTCGGCACCATCTGCGCGTATCCGAAGTTCACGCCGGTGCCGTTCCGCGAGGACGAGCTGTGGAACGGCTACCCGGAGGAGACGAACGCGCCGTACGGGATCGCGAAGAAGGCGCTGCTGGTCGGGGCCGAGGCGTACCGCGCCCAGTACGGCACGAATGCGATCTATCTCCTCCCGGTCAACCTCTACGGCCCTCGGGACAACTTCGACCTCGAGACGTCGCACGTGATCCCGGCGCTGATCCGGAAGATGGTCGATGCCCGACAGCACGGCGTCGAGGAGATCGAGCTCTGGGGTGACGGCAGCCCGACGCGGGAGTTCCTCTACGTCGAAGACTGCGTCGACGCTCTCTGGCTCGCCGCCCAACGATACGACGGCGCGGAGCCGGTCAACGTCGGCAGCGGGGAGGAGATCACGATCCGCGATCTCGCCGGGCTCGTCGCCGAGCTGACGGGCTTCGAGGGCGAGATCGTCTGGGATGCGACGAAGCCGAACGGACAACCGCGGCGGCAGCTCGACGTGACGAGAGCCGAGGAGCTCTTCGGCTTCCGCGCGCGCAACAGCCTGCGAGAGGGGCTCGAGCAGACGATCGCGTGGTACCGCGACGCCACCCTCTCAGGCGTCTAGCGCCCGCCGGTAGACCTCGAGCGTCCGCTCGATCACCGCGTCCCAGCCGAAGCGCTCGCGAGCGCGCGCGTGTGCCTTGCGCCCGAGGCGTTCCCGCAGCTCTCGGTCGCCGAGCAGCCGCTCGACGGCCGCGCGCAGGGCCGGCGCGTCTCGCGGGGGCACGAACAAGCCGGTCTCTCCCTCGTCGACGAGCTCGAGGAGCGCGCCGCCCGCCGCCGCGACCACCGGCCGCCCGAACGCCAGCGCCTCCGCGGCCGCGATCCCGAAGCCCTCCCGCTCGCACGGCGCGACGACGACCGACGCCCGCTCGAGCAGCCGCTCCACCTCGGCATGCGGCAGGGCGCCGAGCGCAGCGGGGACGCGGCTCCGCAGAGGCCCGTCCCCCGCGACGACGAGGTTCAGGTCGCCGACGGCCTCGACGAGCGTGTCGATGTTCTTCTCCGGGGCGAGGCGGCCGACGTAGAGCACCTCCGGCGGGTCTGCGGGCGACGCCACGCCGTCGGGGACGCGGACGCCGTTCGGGATCACCACCGCGTCCACCCCCGCGGCGCGCACCGAGGCCGCTACGGTCTCCGAGACGCCGATCACCGCGGCGGCCGGACGCAGGAGCACGCGCACGAGCCCCGGCCGGCGGCGCGCGAGCTCGACGTCCGAGAAGCGTCCGGCGGAGCCCGAGCCGTGCAGCGTGACGACGAACGGCTTGCCGGCGAAGCGGGCCACGGCCGCGGTGAGCAGCCAGTGCGCGTGGACGAGATCCGCATTGCGCGCCGCCCGCCGCACCGCGCGCAACATCGAGAGGAGCATGAGCGGCGCGAGCCAGGGTCGCCGGCGGATGTTCGCCGCGACGCCACCGCCGTACGCGAGGCCGTAGTCGCGATAGCCCGACCCGGGTGCAAGCACGTCCACCTCCACCCCACGCTCGCGCAGCCGCTCGACGGCGTCAGCGACGAAGCGGCCGGCGAACTCCCTCTCGGTCCGCGGCCAGGACGTCGTGAGGACGACGACCCGCACTACCCGCCGGGCTGCCCGCGGGCTCTGCCGCCGAACACCACGGGCAGCGCGAGCGCGAAGGCCAGGAAGGCGTAGAAGTAATAGAACTGCATCGTGAGGTAGAAGAAGTTGGCTGCGATCGTGCCGACGAGAGCCGCGGTCATGCCGTACGCCAGCGGCCGCACGTGCGCTCCCTCCGCGTCGCGCAGCCGGTCGAGCAGCCTTCCCAGCCGCCGCGCGGCGAGGAGCCGCACGAAGACGTAGCGGAGGAACACGATCCAGAGCACGAGCCCGAGGAGGCCCGACTCCACGATGACGGCCACCCAGTACGAGTGGGCGCCGAAGTTCGCCTGCCCGGTGACGAACTCGTAGTAGACGGCGAAGTTGTTGTTGCCGAGCCCGAGCAGCGGGTGCATGTGCAGGATCTGGCCGATGAACGAGTAGACGGCGAAGTGCGCGTTCGCCGAGCTTCCCTGCGTCGAGACCCGCTCTCGCAGCAGCACCGAGAAGAAGTGCTTGTGCGTGTAGAGAACGCCGAGCACGATCACCGCGAGAGCGCCGAGGGGGACGAGGAACTGGCGCGTCCGGAAGAAGCGCCGGTACGGGAGCACGAGCACGAGCGCGCCCACGATCAGGCCGACCCCACCACTGCGCGAGAGCGTCGCGATGTCGATCAGGAGCAGAAACGCGAGCACCACCGCGAGCGGCACCTTCAACCGGTGGCGTCGAGGCAGCCGCAGGTAGAGCGGAGTGAGCATGAGCAGCGGGATCACGAGCATGACGCCGAAGTGGTTCGGGTCTCCCGTGAGGGCGTTGACGCGGTAGATGTTCTGCCCGCCGATCGCCCCGAAGACGTTGATCTTGCTCGCCCCGCCGGTGAGCGGGGAGAGGACGAGGTTGTCGAGGTTGTGCCCGGCGAGCGCCGACCCGAGCTCCAGGATCCCGTAGACCGCGTTCGCCACGAAGCCGAGGGCGAACCAGCCGAGCGCACGCCAGAAGAAGCGCTCTCCGCGCTGCACGAGGTAGCCCACCGCGGCGACCATGAAGGCCCAGTGGATGACGAACTTCACCATCCCCTTCACGAACTGGTCGAACCCCTGCTTCGTCTCGATGTTCCAGTAGCCGGCGAGGTAGATGAGCGCGAACAGCGCGAAGAAGCCGAGCACGATCGCGCTCGTCCGGGGCAGCGGGCGGCGCTCGGTCACGAGGTACGCGATCAGGAACAGGATCGTGGCGATGTCGTTGATCCCGACCGCCCCCGTCGAGCCCCAGTGCACCTTCTCGAAGGTCGCGACGAAGAGCGACGCGAAGAAGAGGCCCGTCACGATCCGCTCCTGCGTGCGCGGGACGGCCGCGACACGCCTCCCGGCGGTGAGGGCCGCGGCGGTCACGCGACGCTCCTCAGCACGTCGGCGAGCTCCTCGACGCGCTCGCCGCGCGCGAGCCGCGTGCGCCACTCGTCCGAGAGCGGCGTGCCGTCGAGGCTGCCGGCCTGCCAACGGCGGTGGAGGTCGACGAGTGCGTCGCGCAGCGCGTCCACGTCGTCGGATGGAACCACGATCCCGGCGCCGGTGTCGCGAAGGAGGCGGGCCGCGGCGCCGTCGGGCGGGACGGCGGCGAGGATCGGCCGCTCCGCCGCCAGGTATTCGAAGATCTTGCCGGTGAGGACGCCGCGGCCGCGGCCGCCGGACTCGGGGATCAGGAGGAGCAACGCCTCTGAGTCACGCTGCAGCTCGAGCGAGCGGCGGCGCGAGACGTTGCCGAGCAACTCGATCCGGTCGCCGAGGCCGAGCGCCTCCGCGAACTCGCGATCCGCGGCGCGGAAGTCGCCGGCGAACCGGGCGACGACGTCGTCGAGCCCCGAGTCGGCGAGTGCCTGGAGAAACGGCTTCGGATCGCGCTTGCCGTGGAAGTGGCCCGCGTGGGTGATCCGCAGCCGCTCGCTCGTGTGATGCTCGAGGCCCGCGAAATCGTCGAAGTCGCAGCCGTTCTCGATCGTGACGACCTCACCCTTCGGCTTCAGCGCGCGCAGCTCCTCGGCGATCGCGTCGGACGCCGCGACGACGGCGTCCGCCTGCGACGCCACCAGCCGGCCCACGCCGCCCACCGCTTTCTCCTTCAGGCGGGCGAGCTGCGACTCGTAGCCGCGCCGGTGAGGATGCGAGGTGAGCGGGTCGCGCAGGTCGGCGACCCAGGCGGCGCTCGTCGTCCGCTTCACCGCGGAACCGAGCAGGTGGAGCGATGGCGGCGGCGAGGTCGTGAGCACGACGTCGATCCCCTCGCGCCGGACGAGCCGGATCGCAACGGGCAACGCGAACGTGCTCCAGGGGACGTTCTCGTCCGGGACGAGCAGCTTGCGCCCGAGCAGCGCCGCCTGCGTGCCGAGCCGCGCGACTCCATGCCTCGCGAGCAGCTGCTCCGACGGGCGGCCGGCACGCGGGCCCACGTACCGCACGCGGTGGATCCAGGCCTGCGTCGGCAGCTCGAGCTGGAGCTCCTCCTCCGCGGGAGACGAGCCCGACTCGTCCGGCGTCAGCACGTGCGTCTCGACCCCGAGAGCCGGGAGATGCGTCGCGAACTTGAGCGGCCTCTGGACGCCGCCCCCGCTGCTCGGCGGAAAGTGGCGTGTCACGAGCAGAACCTTCAACCCTGCGTCACCGGCGCAACGGTACTTGCCGTTCGGGCGCGCACGCACAGTCGATAGCGGAACGTCTGCAGGTGGCGGCCGAGTATCCGTTCGACGGGGCGGAGGACCGGGAAGAAGCTGGGCCGCCACGAGTCGCGGTCGACGGCGAAGCCGCACTCCCGCAGGATCTCGCCGAGCTCGCCCGAGCTGCGCAGGCCGATGTGCGTCGGGTTCTGGGCGAGAACGAGGTCGTGGGCCTTGAGCCTCTCGATCAGGTGGAGCGGATTCGGCGTGTAGATCGAGAGGGTTCCGCCCGGGACGAGGACGCGCTGCAGCTCCCGCAGCATCGCCCGGAACGTCGCGTCGTCGAGATGCTCGACGAGGTCGCCGGCGACCGCCTTGTCGAAGGAGTCCTCGGCGAACGGCAGCGCGGCGACGTCCGCCTGCTCGAAGTCCAGCTCCGGGAAGAGCGACTGCGCCTTCGCGATCGCCCGCTCCTCGGCGTCGACGCCGACGACCGCGGCGCCGAATCCCGAGAGGTAGTGCGTCAGCGCGCCGGCGGCGCAGCCGAGGTCGACGATGCGGTCGCCGGTCTCGGGCTCGACGAGCTCCCGCACGGCCGCGAGACGGAGCTCGGTCCACGGAGTCCGCTCGAGGTATTGACTCGCCATCGTCTCCATGAAGGCCTCGTCGTAGGAGGCCGGAGACTTCCGCAGCAGGAGTCGGCGCACGGTCTTCGGCTCTCGACTAGCCGGCGGGAACCCGGAAGACGACGAACTTCTTGTCCACATAGGCCGG
>DATEHY010000043.1:0-8950 GCA_035279325.1 Gaiellaceae bacterium | reverse complement strand
CTGCTACTTTTCGCCCAGGTTGCAGCACGTTCTTGTTTTGAACGCAAGTTACGAGCCGCTCAACGTGTGCACGGTTCGGCGCGCTCACGTGCTGGTCTTCAAGGGCAAGGCGGAGGTGGTGGAGCGGCTCGACAAGCCGCTTCGCTCCTCGACCGGCAGCTTCATCTGGCCGCACGTGATCCGGCTGCTCCACTACGTGCGCGTGCCGCGCGCGATCCAGCGCAAGATCTCCCGCCGCGCGTTGTTCGCGCGCGACGGCTGGCGCTGCGCCTATTGCGGTACCTCGAACGGCCGCCTCACCCTCGACCACATCGTCCCGCGCTCGAAGGGCGGCGAGTCGATCTGGGAGAACGTCGTCACCGCCTGCGCGCCGTGCAACCTCCGCAAGGGCGACCGGACGATCGAGCAGGCGGGCATGGTGCTTCACACGTCGCCGCGCGCCCCGACGCCGACGCTCTTCATCAAGCTCGCGGCGCCGCGGATCCCGTCCGGCTGGACGCCCTACCTGCCGGCTACGGCATAGACATCGGGGGCTGACTGTTGGGCGGACAGCCCACGTGTTTGGGTAGGAGAAGCGTCAGCTCGTTCCCGTTCCCGGGGTCGATTGTCGTCGTCACGTTTCTCCAGAGGAAGTGGAACCGCACCGGCAGCGCCCCAAGCGTTGTGCTCGACCCTGCGGGCATCTGAACCGTGCAGGCGTACCGGCCGACAAGATAGAGCGCGAGCGTCCGGCCGGGCCTCAGATCGATGGGGTGGAACAGTCTCTCGGGTTCGGGCATTCCCCCGTTCTTCGTGGGGCCCGAAGCCCACAGGTGCGCTCGGAAGGGATAGCCGTAGAGGCTCCGCACTCCGAGTACCCGCACGGTGAACCGGCCGTCGTTCCGGACAGTGATGCCATACCGGAATGGCCGGCCCGTGCGGACGATGGCGTATGCCCCGCCCGTGCGAGTGAACACGACATGTGCCGGATTCGCTGTGCCGTTGCCGAAGACGAGCGGCTGGTAGCGGTTGATCCAGACAACGGCGCCGACCGCGAGTCCAGTCACGGTGAGGGCAATGGCAGCGGCGGCCAGGTTTCGCGGGCGGCGGGCTCGGAGGAATGCGAGGGCGCCACGTCGGCGCTCGAGGCCGGCGGCCGCCCGTAGGTCTGCGGCGTATTCGTGCGGTCTTCCCAGCCGTGCGTACGGATCTGTTCCGGATGGGAGCTCGGAGATATGCCCCTGGAGTTCCGAGACGAGCTCGCGTTGGGTGCGCCACGGTAAGTCGCGCAGCTCGAACGCGACCATGCGGACGTAGTCGTCGGTGGTCACGGCTTCACCAGGCCTTCGAGTGCGCCGTTGATCCGGATCCAGGTGTCCGTTCCCGTTCGCAGCTGCTCTCTGCCTATTGGGGTCACCACGTAGTACTTCCGCGCCGGACCGCTGTCTGAGGCTTCGAGGCGGGAGGTGAGATGCCCGGCCTGCTCGAGGCGACGCAGCGTCCCGTACACCGACGCGTCGCCCACGCCGTCGAAGCCTGCGCCCTCGAGCGTCGAGAGGATCTCGTACCCGTACGTCTCGCCCCGCGCGATGACCGCCAGGATCGCCAGCTCGAGCACGCCTTTGAGGAGTTGGGACTGATCCACAACGCTACTCTGCAACGCAGGGTAGCGCGGCAGGCAAGGTATTACAACTCGCCGGCTCCGTGGCGGGAGGCGATGCACTCGAGCGCCCACCCGTTCGCGGCGAGCACGATCTGCTCCGCGAGGAGATCGGGCGTGCGGCCCGCATGCTCCTGCGGCACCTCGACGACGACCTGGTGGACCGACGCCTCGACCGCGTCGCCGAACTCGTGCCGGTCTTCCGACACGATCGCGAACGACGGGACGAAGCCCTTGAGGGCGACTGCCAGCTCGTCGATCTCGGCCGGCGTCGCGTAGCGGCCGGCGAAGACGCCGAAGTTAACGCGGATCTCGATGCCGGGGTCCTCCTGCTTGCGCACGAGCAGCGAGATGGCCGGCTCGTCGATCAACGGGCTCATGCCCGCTCGTTATCCGGCGGCGCGAAGTCCTTAACCCGCTAGCGGCCTCGCGGTTCCCAGTTGAAGCTCCGGACGGCGAGGACGAGACCGGCGACCCCCCATCCGGCGAGCACCGTTAGCGCCTCGGGCTGCGTCCAGAAGCCGTGACCGTGCAGGTAGACGGCGTCGACGAGCTTGATGAAGTACGTGAGCGGCAGCACGTCGCCGATCGCCCTGATGACGGCCGGATAGCCGTTGGTCGGTCCGAAGCCGCCCGACAGGAACGCCATCGGGAGGAGGACGAAGTTGACCACGGCCGACGACCCCTCCGCGGAACGGATCGCCATCGCGGTCGCGGTTCCGAGCGCGGCGAACACGGCCGACCCGATCAGCAGGGTGGCAACGAGCGAGCCGACGTCGGACGGAAACGGCGTCCCGTAGAGGGCGCGTCCGAGGAGAAAGAGGGCAGTAGCCTGCAGCCCGAAGACGATCAGGGTCGAGACGAGCAGGGCGACGATGTAGGTGGCGGGAGGCAGCGGAGTCGAGCGCAGGCGTTTGAGCACTCCGCTCTCGCGCCGGAGCACGAGCTGGATCGCGAGGCCGGCGAACGAGGTGTTCGCACAGCCGTAGCCGACGAGCCCCGCGAGCACCGCCCACCGCACCGGCACGCCCTGGTACGTGTCCCCGTGGTAGAGCGAGCCGATCAGAACGAGGAGCAGCAGCGGGAAGATGAAGATGAAGAACGCCGCCTCGCGGCTCCGCCAGAAGACGAGCTGCTCCGCGCGCAGCTGGTGGACGAAGAGCCGCCGCACCGGCCGGCCCCGCTCGGACACGCGAATCGCCTCGGCGCTCACTCCACGCTCTCTTCCGCGGTCAGTGCCAGGTAGACCTCCTCGAGCGACGGCCGCCGCACCTGCAGGCCCTCGAGCTCCTCGCCGCGCGCGACGGCGGCGGACGTGAGCTCGGCGAGAACGCGAGTCGGCTCGTCCGTCCGCACGAGCACCTCCTCGCCGTCCTGCCGGTAGCGGATCTCGGTCTGCAAGTCGGCGCTCGTCAGCTCGGCGGGCGTCCCGATCCGCACGATCAACCCCTCGCGCAGCACCGCGACCCGATCGGATAGCTGCTCCGCCTCGTCGAGGTAGTGCGTCGTGAGCAGGACCGTCTTCCCGAGCGAGCGCAGCGAGCGGATCATCTCCCACGCCGCGCGCCGCGCCGCCGGGTCGAAACCCGTCGTCGGCTCGTCGAGGAAGACGAGGTCGGGATCGCCGATGAGCGCGATGCCGAGGTCGAGCCGCCGCTTCTGGCCGCCAGAGAGCGACTTCACGCGCGCACCGGCCTTCTCCTCGAGCCCCACGAGCGCGACCACCTCGTCGACGTCCCGCGGCGCCTGGTAGTAGCCCGCGAAGATCGTGTGCGTCTCGCGCACCGTCAGGTTCGGCCAGAGCTCGGACTGCTGCAGGACGACGCCGATCCGCTGCCGGAAGTCCGGCCCCGGCCGCTCGGGGTCGTGGCCGAGGACGCGCACCTCGCCGGCGTCGCGCCTGCGGTAGCCCTCGAGGATCTCGACCGTTGTCGTCTTGCCGGCGCCGTTCGGTCCGAGCAGCCCGAAGACCTCGCCCTCCTCGATCGCGAAGTCGACCCCGCGGACAGCTTCGAGGCTTCCGTAGGCCTTGCGCAGGCCGCTGACCTCGATCGCAGGCATCCGCGAAGAAGGGTAGACGCGACCCGCCGGTACAGTCGCGCCGTGGGCACCTTCCGCTTCGTGATCGCGGACGTCTTCACCGACGTCCCGTTCGCTGGCAACCAGCTCGCCGTCTTCACCGACGCGCGCGAGATTCCCGAGGAGCGGCTCCAGCCCCTCGCCCGCGAGATCGACTTCTCGGAGACGGTCTTCGTCTACCCGGCGGCCGGCGACGGGCACGCACGGATTCGCATCTTCACCCCGGCCGTGGAGCTGCCGTTCGCCGGCCATCTCGTGCTCGGGGCCGCGTTCGTGCTCGGCGGCCCGCTGCAGCTGGACGAGCTGTGGCTCGAGACCGGCGCCGGGATCGTGCCTCTGCGGCTCGAGCGTGACGGCTCGCGGATCGCGTTCGGGTGGATGCGGCAGCCGGCTGTCTCGTTCGAGCCGTTCGACCGCGCGGAGGAGCTGCTCGACGTGCTCGGCGTCAAGGAATCCGGGCTGCCGGTCGAGCTCTACCGGCAGGGACCGGGACACGTCCTGGTCGAGCTCGAGTCCCCGGAGGCGGTGGCTGCGCTCCGGCCCAACGCCGCTGACCTGCTTGCGGTCAACCCCCACGGCTCCGTCTGCTTCGCGCGCGACGGCGAGAGCTGGAAGGCGCGCGTCTTCGTGCCCGGGCACGGGGTTCTCGAGGACGCGGCGACGGGCTCGGCCGCCGGCCTTCTGGCACTGCACCTCGCCCGGCACGGGCGCATCGGCTTCGGCGACGAGATCGTGATCCGCCAGGGAGCGGAGATCGGTCGTCCCTCGACGCTGCATGCCGTCGCCCGCTCGCCGGAGGAGGTCGAGGTCGGCGGCTCCGCGGTGGTCGTCGCGCGTGGGGAGTTCCGCCTCTGACGCGCATCGTCGTGATCGGGCCGAGCGGCAGCGGCAAGACTCGCCTCTGCGCGCGGCTCGCCGAGCTGCTGCACGCCCGCCACGTCGAGATCGACGCGCTCTGGCACGGCCCGAACTGGGAAAGCTGCGGCCCCGAGGAGCTGCTCGCCCGCGTCTCGGCCGCGACGGAGGGCGACGGCTGGATCTGCGACGGCACCTACCACTCGATCATCGGAGACATCGTCCTCGAGCGCGCGGAGACGGTGGCCTGGCTCGACCTTCCCGCCGGGCTCGTGCTGTGGCGTCTCGTGCGTCGCAGCTGGGTGCGCAAGCGCGACGACGTCGTGCTCTGGAACGGAAACCGCGAAGACCGCTGGCTCAATCAGATCCGCTGGCTCTTCTGGCCGGCGTTCAAGCGCGTGTTCGAGAACCGGCGCGAGCTGGCGGCGCGGCTCGCGCAGCATCCGCAACTGCAGGTGCACCGGCTGCGCTCGGACGCGGAGGTCGAGGCGTTCGTTCAGTCGATCCAGGCGACCGAGCCGATGTCGGGCAACTCGAACGGCAACGACCGCCAGAAGACGCCGCCGTTGGCCGAGACGTAGAGCCGGTTGCGCGCGGCGTAGAGCATCCGGTCGGGATCGTCGTCCGCGATCGCGACCGCGAACCCGGGTGGGAGTCCGCCCCCCGCCTCGCGCCAGGTCGCTCCGCCGTCGTTCGAGAGCATGAGCGGCGGCCGCCGCTCGACGACGGCCAGCACGGTCGACCCCGCCTGCGCCGCTGCGACGACACGCGGCAGTGCGACCTCGGGCCGCTCGGTTGCCGGAACCTCGTTCCCCTCGCCCAGCAGCGACTCGGCCTCGACGTCGACGAGGAACACTCCCGCCACCGTGCCGACCGCTGCGATCACCGACGTGTCCTTCCTTGTAACAGACTGTTACTAAGGAGAGCCGAGACGAGAGCGCTCGCGCGCCGGGCGGCGGAGATCGGCCGGTGCCCGCCGGCCCGCGCGCCGAGGTAGGCGATCGAGAAGGCGTCCCCCGCGCCCGTCGGGTCGCCGCGAAACGGGCGCGCCGGAACTCGCACGGCAGCATCGCGCGTGAGCACGAGCGAGCCGCCGGGGCCGAAGGTCACGACGATCTCCGGGACGCCGAGCTCGCGCAGCTCCTCGAGCTCGCCCCGGCCCAGGATCGCGCGCGCCTCCTCCTCCGCGAGCTTGAGGATCGAGACATGCCGCAGAAGCGACCGGTCGAACTCCGCATCGAGCACGAGCGGTCCGACCGTCCGCGGGCGGACGAGACCCTGGCCGTCGAGCAGCAGCCGCCGCCGGCGCGCGACTCGCTCGAGCGTCTCGGGCGGGAAGTCGCCGCGTAGCAGCGGCGCTACGTGCACCCACTCGACGCGCCGCAGCACGCGGTCGGGCTCGTCGCCCTCGCCCCAGGGCTCGCCGATCGCCTCGACCTGCATCTCCCGGCTCCCGTTGCCGTCGTAGCCGAAGGAGAACGACGTCGTTGTCTCGCCGGCGGCCGTGAGCGAGACCGGTAGGCCGAGCGCGGCGAGGCTCCGCAGGTACGGGCGCCGCTCGGGCTCACCGCACTTCGCGACGACGACCGCCTCCTGCTGCAGCGCCCGCAGCGCGCGAGCCGCGTACCAGGGCCCGCCGCCGATGCGCTCTGCTCGGCCTGCGACGAGGTCACGCGACAGAGGCCCGATCACGGCGAGCGGTCGCACGACCAGCAAGCGTAAGCGCGACGGACAGCACGAAGGCGAGGCCGAAGCTCGGCAGCGAGCCGCCGATCGCTCCCTGGCCCGGATGCGTGTGGTCGACGAGATGGATCCACGAGCTCGGCCCGACCGGCGCTAGCCACTGGTAGAGGCAGAAGCCGGCGAGCCACGCGACGATCTGCGCCGGCCGGATCTCGGGCGCGCCGAACGGGTCGCGCTCGCCCACGAGCCACTGCGCGAGCAGCACGCCGAAGAGCGGCACGAAGAACGAGCCGAGCAGGTAGAGGAAGTCCTGGTAGTGGACGAGGTCGACGACGAACGTCCCGGCGGTCGCGACCGCCGCGACGGCGAGGATCAGCAGCCGCTGCGGCACCCGCGGCAGGACGTTCTGCAGCGAAACGGCCGCCGAGTAGACGTTCGCGAACGGCTCCTTCGTCTCGTCGACGCCGAGGGCGACGAGGGCGAGCGCCGCGCCCGCACCGCCGGTCGCGATCGCGCTGATCACCGACGGCGCATCCGCGAGGCCGCGCGTGAGCAGCAGGATCGCGCCGAGGGCGTAGAGCCACACGTTGGGGAGGAAGTAGCCGACGGCCGCTCCGCAGAACGCACTCCGGCCGCTGCGTGAGAAGCGCGTGTAGTCGGCGGCGAGCGGAAGCCACGAGACCGGCATCGCCACCATCAGGTCGACTCCCTGCCAGAAGCTGAGGCCGCCCTTCCCCGGCCGCGACCACAGCGCCCCGAGATGCGCGTCGTGCAGCGCCCACCAGGTGAGGTAGGCGAGCGAGGCGAGGACGACCCAGAGCGCGACGCGCTTCACCCACTCGCGCACGAATCCGATCGGCCCCACGAGCGCCAGCGCGGTCGCGGCCGCGGCTGCCGCGAGCTTCCAGACCCAGAGCGGGCCGTGGACGAGCGCCCGCGCGGCGGTCGCGATCACGAGCACCTCGAAGATCGTCCAGCCGAGGTTCTGGACGACGTTCAGCCCGGTTGGGAGGTACGAGCCCGCGCGACCGAGCGGCGCGCGCAGCAGCACCATCGCCGGCACGCCGGCCTCGGCGCCGATCGCCGCGGCGAACCCGAGCAGGGCGTTGCCGAAGACGCCGCCGACGAGGATCGCCAGCAGCGCCCTGGGCAGCGAGAGGCTCGGCACGAGAAAGGCGCCCGCGACGAGCACGAGCAGGCTGAGACCGAGGCTGCTCCACAGCATCCCGTTCTCGAGGCCGCCGAGCGTGCGCAGCCGCTCGGGAACCGGCGTGATGCCCCAGCCTGGTGTCCTGTCCTCGATCGCTCCTCCCTTCGCCGGCATGACCCGGATCAGGTTCGACGGGTGTGATCTCAGCCGCGTCGCGGCACCCCGGTCCACCCAGTGTACGAACCGCAGGCGCTGGGAACGACGGGCCGTATGGCGGACCAGCTGACGACGCCACGGGAGCTCCTCGCCGCGTACCTGCGCCGGATGCTCTGGATCGAGCGGCAGCTTGCGGAGGAGATGCTGCCGCGGCTGCGCGCTCAGGCGCATTCGCCGGACCTGCGGCGCGGCTTCGACCGGCATCTCGTCGAGACCGAGGGTCATGTCGACACCGTGCGCCACGTCCTCGGTGACCTTCGCGTCCCGGTCGAGCCCGAGGAGAGCCCGGGCTTCCGCGGTCTCGTGCGGGAGCACGAGCAGCTCGTGGCACGGGTTGCGGAGGACGACCATCTGCTGGCCGACCTCGCACATTCCGTGGCGGCGCTCGCGACCGAGCACCTCGAGCTAGCGACCTACGAGTCGCTGGTCGCTCTGGCGGAGTCGCTCGGCGAGGAAGACGTCGGGATCCGGCTGCGCGAGGTGATGGAGCAGGAGGAGTTCGCGCTCGAGCAGGTCGAGGGCGCGATGGCGAAGCTTCTCGCGGAGAAGGTCGAGAGCACCCGCCTTCCCTAGCGCTGGAGCGCCTCGGACTACCACAATGCCAATGTGAAGCTCGTCGCGGTCGCGAGCGGCAAGGGCGGCGTCGGCAAGTCCACCGTGAGCCTCGGCCTCGCGCGGGCACTGGCCGCGCGTGGGGGTCGGGTCGGCCTGCTCGACGCGGACGTCTACGGGCCCGACATCCCGCTGATGCTCGGCCTCAAGCAGACCCGCGAGCTGCGCCGCTGGGACCTGGCGCGCAACCCGCGCTTCGGGCGCATCGAGCTCGAGCCGGTCGAGGTCGCGGGGGTCAAGGTGATGTCGGTCGGGTTTCTGCTCGCCGAGCCGCAGATGTTCGCGATGCCCGCGATGCTCGCCTCGTTCATCGGCGACCAGCTCGTCAGGGGCGTTCGCTGGGGTGAGCTCGACCACCTCGTCGTCGATCTCCCGCCCGGAACCGCGGATCTGCAGCAGCACATCGTCGGGACGATGGGGCTCGCGGGCGCGATCATCGTCGTCGGGCCGCAGGACGCAGCGCATCTCGACGCGCGCAAGATCCTCGCGCTCCTGCGGGACACGAACGTCCCGGTGCTCGGCGCGGTAGAGAACATGCGCGGGTTCCGCTGCCCGCACTGCGGCGAGCTGATGGACGTGTTCCCGCCGGTGGCGGCGGAGCGCTCGCTCCTGCGGGACGTCGAGCTGCTGGTCTCGATCCCGCTCGACCCGGCGTTCGCGACGCCCGACGGGATCCCCCCGCACTTCGACGAGCTCGCGGCCGAGGTCGAGCAGCG
>DATEHY010000042.1:0-5654 GCA_035279325.1 Gaiellaceae bacterium | reverse complement strand
CGCGCGCCGGCGAGCTCCGCCGAGAGCCGGTGCGCGTGCGCCGTCGCCGCCGCGAGCGCCGACCGGGCCGCGGTGTCCCGCTGTGCCTGGTGGCGGCAGCCGATCGAGAACACGGCCGCGCTGACGAGACCGCCGCAGATGAAGGCCAGGCCCGTGAGCAGCCAGGCGGAACGGCCGGGCCTCCGCCGCTCCGCTTGCGGCGCCCTTTGAACGAACGGCGCGCGGTCCCGCAGAACCGGCCAGCGGGCCTCCGTCGTCGAGTCGGAGCTCATCCGGGAGCGCTTCGCCGTGCCGGGACGGGCTCCTGCACGGAGGCGCTACGCTCGGCATATGGAGCCGAATCGCGACGACGTCCTGAAGGCGCTCGAGCAGGTGATCGACCCGGAGCTGCGGCGTCCGGTCACCGAGCTCGACATGGTTCGCGACGTCGAGATCCACGACGGCGTCGTCGCGTTCACGATCGTGCTCACGGTCGCCGGCTGCCCGCTGCGCGACTCGTTCGAGCAGCAGGTGGAGCAGGCGCTGGCCGGCGTCCCGGGGGTGACCGGAGTTCGGCTCTCCTTCGACGTGATGACGCCGGAGGAGCGGCAGGCGCTGACGCAGAAGCTGCGCGGCGGCGCGCCCGAGCGCGACGGCGTGATCCGGCTGCCGGCCGACTGCCGCGTGCTCGCCGTCGCGAGCGGCAAGGGCGGCGTCGGGAAATCCTCGCTCGCCGCAAACCTCGCCGTCGCGCTCTCCCAGACCGGCCATGCCGTCGGCGTCCTCGATGCGGACATCTACGGCCACTCGATCCCGCACGTGCTCGGCATCCGGCAGCGGCCGATTGCCGTCGACGAGATGATCGTGCCGCCGATCAAGGACGACCTGAAGCTGATGTCGATCGGCTTCTTCCTCGAGACGAGCAATGAGCCCGTGATGTGGCGAGGGCCGATGCTGCACCGTGCGCTCGAGCAGTTCCTCACCGACGTCCACTGGGGCGAGATCGACACGCTCGTCGTGGACATGCCGCCGGGGACGGGCGACGTCTCGATCTCGCTCGGTCAGCTCCTGCCGCGCGCCGAGGTCGTCGTCGTGACGACCCCGCAGAAGCTGGCGCAGGACGTCGCGGCCCGCGCCGCGGCGATGGCGCAGAAGACGAACATGCGTCTGCTGGGCGTGATCGAGAACATGTCGGGCGACGCGTTCGGCAGCGGCGGAGGGGAGGAGCTCGCAGGTGACCTCGGAGTGCCACTGCTCGGCACCGTCCCGCTCGACCCGGCGCTGCGCGAGCAAGGGGATGCCGGCACCCCGGTCGTCTCCGCGCAACCCGAGGCCGACTCCGCGCAGGCGATCGTCGCTATCGCGCACGAGATCGAGGCGCTCCGCCGCGAGCGCGGTGGCATCGTCAAGTCCCTGCCGCTCGTCGGATGAACGGCCCGACTGCCGTCGTCGAGGAGGCCTACCGGCTCGCGAAGCGGGCGGATCACAGGAGCCTGCGGCAGCTGATCGCCGACGACGCGACGTGGCATCCGGCGCGCGAGGGTGCGTGGAATCCCTGCCGCGACGCCGACACGATCGTGAGAACCCTGCTCTGGCGCTGCGGACCGGCGAACCGCTTCCGCCCCGGTGAGACGATCGAGCTCGGGAACCAGGTGCTGATCCAGCTTCGTGGTACGCGGATGCGGCGGCTCGGAGCGAAAGGGTTCAGGGGCAAGTTGTCCCAGATCGTCGAGGTGCGCGACGGGAAGATCGTGCGGATGCAGGACTATCAGGGGCCCGAAGAGGCGCTCGCCGCCACGGGGCGCGAGCCCTGAGCCGCGTGCCGGCGGCTGCCTTCTTCGACCTCGACCGCACGCTGCTGCGCCGCTCGTCCGCCCTCGCACTCGCAGGCTCCTTCCGCGAGCGCGGACTGATCTCCCGCGGCCAGCTTCTCCAGGCGGCGGCCTGGCAGCTGCTCTTCGTCGCCCGCGGCGCGAGCCACGAGGCGGTTCGGCGGGCCGCGGAGGACGGGCTGCGCGTCCTCGCGGGGTATCGGCCGGAAGAGCTGCGCGAGCTCGTCGCGGACGCGATGGAGCCCGTCCTGCGGCCGCTCGTCTATGCCGAGCCGCTGCGTCTCGTGGAGCAGCACCGCGAGCGGGGCGAGCGGGTCTTCGTCGTCTCGGCGACCTTGCAGGAGATCGCCGAAGCGATCGCGGACGAGCTGGGTTTCGACGGTGCGCTCGGCACGATCTGCGAGGTCGAGGAAGGCCGTTACACCGGTCGGGCCCTGCGTGCGCTCCACGCCGAGGCCAAGGCGGACTGTCTGCGCGCCGTCGCCGAGCGCGAGGGCTTCGACCTTTCTGCGTGCACGGCGTACTCCGACAGCCACACCGATCTGGCGTTCCTCGAAGCCGTCGGGCATCCGTTCGCGGTCAATCCGGATCGGGCGCTCCGCCGGGTCGCGGCCGATCGCGGCTGGCCGGTGCTGGAGTTCAGCGGTCGTGCGTACCCGCACGCGCGGCGGCGCGTTCCTCCCGCGTTCGTCGCGGTCGGTGCGGCCGGTGCCGCAACGATGCTCGCCCTGAGGTTCCGTGGACGCTGACGAGGCCCTGAGCAGGCTCCGCGCGCTCGGCTTCGGCGAGGCCGACGCGGCCGAGCTCTGGGCGCATTTCGACGGAGCCGAGCGGCGCGGTAAGCAGGGACACGGCCACGCGAGGATCCCGTGGCTCGAAGCGCTCGAGGGCTACGACCCGTCGGCCGAGCCGTCGCTGGTCGAAGACGAGGACGGCTTCCAGCGCTGGCACGGCGGCGGGGCGATCGGCTATCTCGTGCTCGGGCGGGTCGTGCGCGCGCAACTCGAGCGTCCACCGGCGCACGCGCGGCTCGTCATATGCGAGCGGACCTTCCCGACCGGGATGCTCGGGCACCAGGTTCGCAGGCTGGCCGAAGGAGGCCTCGTGGCGCTGCTCACCGCGACGTCGCCGCGGCGGCTGGGCCATCCCGACGGCGGGCCGAAGCTCGCCGGCACGAACCCGCTCGCGATCGGGATCCCGAGCAGCGGCGGGGATCCCGTGGTCGTCGACGCCTCGATGGGAGCGGTGACGTGGGGCGACGTCGTCGCGGGGCTCGCGCGGGAGGAGGAGCTCGTCCCGTTCGGCGGCGAGCAGGCCCACAAGGCGTTCGCCCTCGCGCTCGGACTGCAGCTGCTCGTGGACTCCCTCGTGCGGGACGAGGGGCACGCCGCGGTGCTGCTCGTCGCGCGGCGCGAGGCGGATCCGGTGCCGGCGCTGCGCAGCCTCGCCGCGGGCGTCCGGCTCCCGGGCGGGAACTACAACTAGCTGTCCCGCCTACAGAGGTTGTGAACGGCTGAGGGTCTATCCGGCCCTCCTTTGAGGCTGTGGGTCTTGCCGGACTCACACCCAAAGGAGGGCTCGGATGTATCTGCACGCTAACGCCAAGCTCGGATTGGCTGGTCGGCGGGCGCTGGTAGGCGCGATCGAGGAGGGTCTTTCGCTGAAGGCGGCCGCGGTCGCTTTCAGCGTCTCACCGGCGACGGCGCATCGCTGGTGGCATCGCTGGCTCGAGGGCGGCCGGCAGGCCAACGCGCTGCTCGATCGCTCGAGCCGGCCCAGGCGCTCCCCGCGGCTGCTAGCGGCGGAGCTGCAGGAGCGGATCTGCGATTGCCGCCGCAAGACCGGCTGGGGGCCGCGCCTGGTCGCCGGCGCGACCGGCTTCGCGCACTCGACCGTGTGGAAGGTGCTGCATCGACACGGGCTCTCGCGCCGTCCGCGCGTCGTCAAGGAGCCTGCCAACAGCTACGAGTGGCCCTGCCCTGGCGACCTCCTCCACATGGACGTAAGCCGCTACGCGCGCTTCCTGCGGCCCGGACATCGCGTCACCGGCGACCGCTCGCAGCGCTCACGCAACTGGATGCGTCCTGAGACACGGGTTGGCTACGACTTCGCGCACGCGATCGTCGACGACCACTCCCGGCTCGCCTACGTCGAGCTCCACGACGATGAGAGAGCCGAGACCGTCACCGGCTTCGTCGAACGAGCACTCGCCTTCTACGAACGGCACGGCATCACCGCCAAGCGGCTGATGACCGACGGATGAAAGTCAAGTGGTGAGGGGCGGCCTCCTTTGCGATCGTTTGGTCGGGTGCGGATGATTGACGGAGTGAAAGCGCAGACCGTTGGGGCTTATGGAGTCTGCCGCGCGGCTTTGCCCTTCGAGGGCCTCGTAGATGCGCGCCCCGGTGTCACACCCGCACCCGCTTTCGTTGGCCCGCTTGAGCGCCAGTCGCTGACCAAGCGTCGGTAGGCGGTCTCGGCTTGCCGGGAGAGCTCGCGTTCGGCGTCGAAGACGGCTTTCGATTTGCCGCCGGCGATTCCGTGCCGTCCTTTCTGTGGCGGTGCGCCGGCGAGCAGCTCGAGCCGGCGGATCTTGTGCCGGGTCATCGCTGGCCGTGCGAAGGCGTAGTCCTCGCTGCGGGTCAGCAGGTGCCAGAAGAGCACCGTGAGCTTGCGCGCGGTCGCGGTCGCTGCGACCTGCGGTCCACGCCGGACACGGACGCGCTCGAAGAAGGCGCGCAGCGGCCCTGGCGTCTGCATCACCTTCCAGGCGACCTCGCCGAGCATGTGCCGCGGCTCGGAGGCGCCGGCCTTCGAGATGCGCCCATGGCGTGCGGCCGCGTTGCCCGACTGACGGACGCGCGGGTCGAGGCCGAGGTAGCTGACCAGCTTCTGCGGCGAGGAGAAGCGGCTGATGTCGCCGATCGCGGTCATGAAGGTCGCCGCCGTCTGCACGTTGACACCGGGCACGGTCATCAGCCGCAAGACCTCCGGCCAGGCCAGCGCCCGCGTGGCAATCTCGCCGTCGAGTGCCGCGATCTCACTGTCGAGGAAGTCGACCTGGCGCAGGCAGCCGTCGAGTGTGAGCCGCTCATCGAGTGGGAGCGCGAGCCCTGCAAGCCAGCACCGCCCGCCCTTGCCGAAAGTGTCCGCGACCGGCGCTCGCTCGCACAGGTTGCGCGCCAGTACGCCCTGCGCCTCATTCTTAGCGCGGGTGCGGGCGCGGACGAGCCGCTCACGCCGGTTGGTCAGTCGCCGCAGCGCCCGCGTCCGCTCGTCCGGCGTCCATACCTGGTCGAGCAGACCTGAGGCGAGCAGCCGCGCCAGCGTGCGCGCGTCGAGGCGGTCGGTCTTTGCCTTTGCCTCCGTGATCGAGCGCAGCTTGCGTGTGTTGGCAACCACCACCCGGATCCCTTGCGCCTGCAGAATCGAGACGATCCGATCCGCTCCCGTCGTCGCCTCGAGCGCAACGACGTCGCTCGCGACCAGACTCTGCGCGAACAGCTCAAGCGCATCGACTCGCGTCGCGATCCGCCCCGCCGAGCGCACCTCGCCACCCTCGGCGATCGCGACCTCACAGAAATCCCGGTGCACGTCCAAACCAAACGCCCGCATCACTCTCCTCTCGTCGACGAGCAGGAGCGCGGTGGGCTACGCGACAGCGACGGATACGTGCTCTCAGCACATCCCGGGCGAGTCGCAGGGGCGGCCACGAACAACGTCGAGCTCGCAGCTCATCAGTCAGAACGGCCTGCCCATCCGCGCCTCCCATCAACAAGCCCCTGTCCCGGGAGCACGATCCTCCCGACCGGAGCGGACGCAGTTTCATGCCGGGACAACGGC
>DATEHY010000041.1:0-62188 GCA_035279325.1 Gaiellaceae bacterium | reverse complement strand
GCGACGCCGGCGTCGCGGTCGGTCGCGTCGGACAGCACGGTCGTCGTCAGGGGAGCGACGGTCAGCGACAGCCCGACCGCGAAGGCGAGCACCGCGGGCAGGAGGTCGACCCAGTAGTTCGGATGCGTGGGCAGGCGGGCGAAGGCGAGGATCGCGGCGCCGGCCACGACGGGCCCGACCGCCATGAAGAGGCGTGGGCCGAACTGCATCGACAGCTTCCCGGTGCGGGGCGAGAGGAAGAACATGACGACCGTGATCGGCAGCAGGGCGAGCCCGGCATGCAGCGGCGAGTAGCGGGCGAACTCGAGCAGGAAGAGCGCCGTGAAGGTCGTCATCCCGGTCAGGGCGCCGTAGACGGCGAACGTCTCGACGTTCGTGACCGAGAAATTGCGCAGCCGGAACAGCCGCAGCGGGAGCATCGGCATCGCGGCCCGCAGCTCGTAGGCGACGAACGCGGCGAGCACGGCGGCGCCGCCGAGGATCCCGCCCGCGACGAGCGGGCTCCCCCAGCCGTGGCGCGGCTGCTCGATGAAGCCGGCGACGAGCAGGCCGAGACCCACGACGCCGAGGAAGCCGCCGACGAAGTCGACGCGCAGATCGGTCCGCCGCGCCTGGCGCATCCCGCCGAGCCGCAGCACGAGAGCGAGCGTGGCCAGCGCGATCGGGACGTTGATGACGAAGATGGCGCGCCAGCTCAGCGCGCTCACGAGCCATCCGCCGAGGAGCGGCCCGATCACGAACGAGATCCCGCTCCACGCCGTCCACTGGCCGATCGCCGCGCCGCGGTCCGACCCGGAGAAGGTCGCGGTGAGCACGGCGAGCGAGGCCGGAACGAGCAGCGAGCCGGCGACTCCCTGCACCCCGCGGAAGACGATGAGCGCCGTCGAGCTCGGGGCGATCGCGCACAGCACCGAGGCGACCCCGAAGCTCGCGACGCCGACGCCGAAGACGCGCAGCTCGCCGAAGATGTCCCCGAGCGAGCCGCCGACGAGGATCAGCGAGCCGAGCGTCAACAGGTAGGCGTCCACGACCCACTGCTGCGAGGCGAGGCCGCCGCCGAGGTCGCGCTCGATCGCCTTCAGCGCGACGTTGACGACCGAGCCGTCGATGAAGGCCATCGACGAGCCGAGGATGGTCGCGATGAGCGTCCAGCGGCCGGCGCGAGACGGGTCCATGAAGCGATCCTACGAGGGGATGGCGGAGCCGCCGTCCGGCTGTCACCATTCGTCCGACGTGCAGGAGTTTCCGGCGCCGGAGCAGGACGGCTCTCGCCGCATCGGCAGAGGAGTGTTCCTCGCCACGGTCGCCGGCGGCCTGTCGTCGCTCTACTGGGGCAAGGCGGCCTGGGGGCACGTCTCGCACGCGCTGCACGGCGTCGGCGAGGTGCTCGGGCCCGGCTCGGGCTGGCGCATCTACACCGTCGCGGCGACCATGCCGACCTTCGCCCCGGCGACCTGGACGCTGCGGGTCGGCGGCCTCGTCGAGCATCCGCTGGAGCTGTCGTACGACGACCTCCGCCGGCTGCCCCAGGCCTCGCAGGTCACGGACTTCCACTGCGTCACCGGCTGGACGGTTACGGCGTGCGCTGGCGAGGAGTCCGCTTCAAGGATCTTCTCGCGCGGGCGCGGCCGCATCCGCAGGCGCACGCGCTCGAGTTCGTCTCGGCCGAGCAGCCGTACGTCGACTACCTCACGCTCCGCCAGGCGCGCCTCCGCGACGTGATGCTCGCCTGGGAGATGGACGGGAAGCCGCTCGCGCGCGAGCACGGCGCCCCGGTGCGTGTCGTGATCCCGGAGATGTACGGCTACAAGAACGTGAAGTGGGTCGCCGAGATCAATCTCGTCCCTCAGCCCGCGACCGGGTACTGGGAGAACCTCGGCTACGACCGCAACGCCTGGGTCGGCCGCTCGAACGGGTACTAGCGGCCGGCCCGGGCGTCGCGTCGAACGCGCGCTACCTCGAGCAGTTGTTGGAAACCGACGGCGGCTGCGTTCCGAGCGTCATGGCGAGCTGCTTCGTCGCCCCGTCGCGGCGGACGCTCAGGGCGACCTTCTCGTTCGGTTTCGCGGCCGTCACGTCGGCGGTGAGGTCGTCGGCGCTCGTGATCGTCCGGCCGCCGAACTTCGTGATCACGTCGCCCACCTTCAGCCCCGCGGCTTCGGCCGGGCTGCCCTTGACGATGCAGCTGACCCGGGCGCCGCCGGTGGCGGAGCGGATCAGGACTCCGACGTACGCGTGCTCGACCTTGCCGCCGGCGATGAGCGTCTGCGCGACGCTCCTCGACGCGTTGATCGGGGCGGCGAAGCCGACGCCCGCGTTGTCCTGGGTGTCGCCTTCGTTGAGGATCTGATCGTTGATCCCGATCACGGTGTTCGTCGCCGTGTCGATCAGCGGGCCGCCGGAGTTGCCGTGGTTGATCGCGGCATCGGTCTGGATCGCACCGGTGATCGAGAAGCCGTTCGGCGCGGTGATCGTCCGGTTCGTCGCGCTGACGATCCCGGCGGTCATCGTCTCGGGAAGCAGGAACGGGTCGCCGATCGCCACGACGCTCTGACCCGGCTCGACGGTCGACGAGTCTCCGAGCGTGAGCGGATGCAGCTTGGAGGCCGGGACGTCGACGTGGATCACGGCCGTGTCGGTGGACTTGTCGCTGCCGACCAGGGTCGCCTTTGCGGTCGAGCCGTCCTGGAACTGGACGGTGATCGAGTCGGCGCCGTCGACGACGTGCTCGGCGGTCATGATGTTGCCCTTCGTGTCGATCTCGAACCCGGTGCCCACGCCCTTCTCCTTCTGCGTCCCGCCGCCCGGGCCGAACGGGAAGTTCGACGCGCTCCCGCTCGTCGTCGACTCGACCTTGACGACCACGACGCCCGGCGCGTCCTGCTTGTAGAGCTGCGTGAGCGAGTCGACGCTCGACGTGGACGAGGCCTGTTGCGCCGGTACGACGACGGGAGCCACGCTCTGCGTCCCGGAGCCGTGGTTCGTGAGGGCGTACGCGCCGGCGCCGGCTGCGGCACCGATCGCGAGGGCGACCGCGAGAGGCAGGATGCGTCGCAGGCGAGGGCTGAGTCGGCGAAGGTTCATGTGTTCGAGTCTCCTTGCATCGTGGCTTCGGTCGCAGAGTGCCCGTTTTCCCTAGGACGAGAGTGAGAGAGCCGTGAGGGTTCGCTAAGAAGCGCTCTCGGAGCCCGTGCGCGGCGCTCGATCTCTGCGATGCTGGATCCGTGCTCGCGACAGCAGCCGTCGCCCTCGCCCTCGCGGGCTCATCGCCTCCGCCGCCACGGAGGTTCCTCGCCGTCGACGCGCACCGGCATCGGGTGACGATTACGTTGATCGCCTCCTACGACGCCGCGAACAACGGCTTCAACTTCGACGGCTACTCACGGTTCCTGATGTGGACCGTGCCGAGGGGCTGGACGGTGCGGGTGGTCTGCGAGAACCGCGGCCCGCTCCGGCACTCGTGCGCGGTCGTCAAGGACGTCGACTCGACGACGCCGGCGTTCCGCGACGCCTCGACGCCGCAGCCCCGGCTGGGGCTCGAGGCGGGGCACACGGCGCGCTTCACGTTCCGTGCGAGCAGGACGGGCGTCTATCGCTTCGCGTGCCTCGTGCAGGGCCACGAGGTCGCGCGGATGTGGGACGTCTTCAAGGTCGTCCGGCACGGCAAGCCGTCGGTCGTCGACCTCCAGGCGAGACGCTAGGTCGTCAGTCGTCGCGGGAGCGGCGCCGCACGATCACCGAGTACCAGACGGTGACCACGACGAGCAGACAGATCGGCATCGCCCACGAGAGGATCGAGCCGGCCAGGAAATCCGAGGCGATCACGTCCATGAAAGCTCCTCGTGACGGGGCTCGGCCTGCGCCTCGCGGGCGTCGGGCTCGAGCCAGCGGTAGACAGAGATGAAGAAAGCGACGAAGAAGGCGAGCGACCCCGGCACCCACATCACGCCGGCGGAGAGCTGCTGGTCGGTGTAGGCGCTCATTCCGAAGGGCCGGTCGGCCGACACGTACGCCCCGTAGAGCGGCGTGCCGGCGAAGGCGAGCACGATGGCGAGAATCCAGCCGGGGACCGCGCCGAGCGCGAACCAGGTGGCGCGGCGGAGGTGGTCGACGCGGGCGCGCACGGGCGGCGCGTCGAGCAAGACGCCCCAGTAGACGAGCGCTGCGACGAGGAAGCAGGCGTGCTCCCCGAAGTGGACGCCCTCGTTGCGGACGGCGGCGTCGTAGAGGTACGGCACGTGCCAGGCGCCGATCGCGGCGGCCAGGAAGGCCCAGGCGACCACGGGTCGTGCGATGCCCCGCGAGACGGCGCGAATCGGGCCGGACCAGGAGCCGCGGGCGACGCCGCGGACGACCCTCCGGCGCAGGCCGGCCGGGAACGGCAGCCAGACCCGAGGCCACGGCCGGCCGAGGATCACGAGCGGAGGCACGACCGTCAGGAGGAAGACGTGCTGGACCATGTGGAAGGCGAACGACCGGTCCGCGAGGTTGTCGAGCGGCGGCTCGAGCACGACGAAGAGGATGGCGACGGCCCCGTAGTAGTAGAGCGCCTGCAGGCGGCGTCGCGTCCGAGCCCCTCCGACGCTGCCGCGGCCGCCGAGCGCGTACAGCGCCGCCGCCGCCACGCAGACCACGAGGGGCGGGACGCTCACGGCTCAGAGGAGGTAGAGGAGGACCCAGGCGAGGACGGCGATCCCCGCGAGGAACGTCCAGTAGAAGCTCAGGGCCTCGAGCTGGGCTCGCACGAGCGAGAGCGGATCGGCGATGTCGTGCTCGGTCCGGTGCGGGTCGCCGGATGCGTGTCCGGGCCCGGGTGCCGCAGCGTTCCGGTAGCGGAGCGACGTCGCGAGCACCGTCTCGAGCCAGTACATCGTGCCGAACACGAACAGGAACAGGAACGCCGTCCAGCCGAAGTAGACGCTCGCGAAGCCGCCGTCGGCCGGCCCGAAGCCCTGGTGGCTCCAGCCGATCGCCTGGACGACCAGCCCGGCGATCCCGAGCGCGAGCGCAAGCGCACCTTTCAGCCGCCACTGGCTACGCCGCTCGGCGACGTGGTCGGCGTGCCCGAGCCGAACGAGCAACGCGCTCGCCACGTAGAGCGCGAGGACAACGGTTCCCCAGGCGATGGAGGCGTCGATGCCCTTCGGCTTCCACATCCCCGCGTTGTCGAGCGACCGGAGATAGAAGAAGGCGAAGAGGAAGCAGAGGAAGAAGAACGCGGTCCCGCCGGCGAAGAGGTAGGTGCCGGCGCGCAGGTTGCGCCCCATCAGCTCGGGCGGCTCCTGCTCGAGGACTTCGTAACCGACGTCGGTGGAGGCGAGCGGCTCGGCCATCGTTCTCAGTCCCTCCCTGCCGGCGCTCCGGCCGGCACCCAGCTCGGCTCGGGCCCTTCACCGTAGCCGTACGGATCGCCCGAGAAGACGGGGATGCGGTCGAAGTTGTGCACCGGCACCGGCGACGGCAGCTGGAACTCGATCGAGCGCGAGGCCCAGGGATTCTCTCCGGCCGGCTTCCTCGCGAACGCGAGCTGGTAGACGAAGGTGACGAGGAAGAAGAGGAGCGAGAGCCCGAGCAGATAGGCCGAGACCGACACCCAGTCGTTGAGGAACTGGAGGCTCTTCGCGTAGGTGACGGCGCGGCGCGGCTGGCCGAGGAAGCCGATCGCGAACAGCGGCGCAAACGTCGAGTTGAAGGCGAGGAACATCCACCAGAAGTGGATCTTGCCGAGCCTCTCGCTCAGCTGGACGCCCGTCATCTTGGGCACCCAGTAATAGATCGCCGCGAAGAAGGTGAAGACGAGGCCGCCCATGATCGTGTAGTGGAAGTGGGCCATCGAGAAGAAGCTGCCATGGGTCGTGACGTCGCTCGGCACGTCGGAGAGGAACACGCCCGAGAGGCCGCCGAGCAGGAAGTTGAAGAACCATGCGAGGCAGAACAGCAGCGGCGTCGTGTAGCGGATGTTGCCTCGCCAGAGCGTCATCATCCCGCAGATGAAGGTGAAGCCCGTCGGGATCGAGATGAGCTCGGTCGAGAGCATGTAGAAGGGCCGCAGGTCGCCGTTGATGCCGCTGACGAAGATGTGGTGCTGCCAGACGAACCAGGAGAGCAGGCTGACGCCGAGCAGTCCCGCGACGGCCAGCCGGTAGCCCCACAGCGGCTTGCGCGCGAAGACGGGCAGGATCTCGAGCACGATGGCGAAGCCGGGCAGCGCGAGGATGTACACCTCCGGGTGCCCGAAGACCCAGAACAGGTTCTCGTAGAGGTACGAGCTGCCGCCGCCGGCCGGGATGAAGAACGTCGTCTGCGCGATCCGGTCGAACAGCGCCATCGAGAGCGTGCAGATGAGCACCGGAGCGGCGAGCGCCATCAGCAACGCGGTCGAGAGGACGCCCCAGACGAAGATCGGCAGGCGGGTCCAGGTGAGTCCGGGAGCCCGCATCGTCACGATCGTCACGATCATGTTGATGCCGAGCAGCGTCATCGAGATGCCGACGAGGGCGAAGAAGATGAGGTAGCAGTCCATCCCCTGGTACGCCTCGATGTTGAGCGGCCCGTAACCGGTCCAGCCGGTCGGGAAGCCGCCCCAGAAGATCGTCGTCTGGAGGATCACGCCGGCCGCCATCAGGATCCAGAAGGTGAGCGCCTCGATCCGGGGAAACGCCATCCGCCGGGCGCCGATCATGATCGGGACGAGGTAGTTCGCGAACGGGCCGAGGATCCCGCTCGTCATCATCCCCATCATCATCGAGCCGTGGACGCCGACGAGGGTCAGGTACGTCCCGGCGGGGAAGACCTGGTGGTCGGGCCGCAGCAACTCCGTGCGGATGAGCATCGCGTTCAGGCCGCCGATGAAGAAGAACAGCCCGATCCCCCACAGGTACTGGATGCCGACGACCTTGTGATCGGTGCAGAGGGTGAAGTAGCGGCCGATCCCCTCGGTCTCCTTCTCCCGCAGCGAGGACGGATAGCCGCGCAGCCGGGCGAGCGGATAGTTGAGGAAGCCGAGGCCGACGAGGAAGCCCACGACGCCGCCGAAGTAGGCGAGCACGAGCGAGAGCTCGTTGAAGTCGATGTCGCCGAAGTAGTCGAGGCTCGGCCCGACGACGGCATGCGCCCCGAACCAGCCGACGTACCAGCCGCCGATCCCGAGGACGATGCCCGTGAGCAGGTTGAAGCCGACGAGCCGCCGCCACACCGGCGGGCGGGCGTCCACGGCGATCGCGCTCATCCGCCTCTCCTTTGCGGGTCGGGGTAGTAGAAGTGCGAGTACTTCGGCAGGTAGAAGGAGACCGAGCTCCCGAGCTTCCGCTGCTGCTTGATCCAGGAGGCGAACGCGGTCTGGGGAACGATGTGTCCGGTCTGGTACATGTAGCCGTGCCAGAGCCCGCACAGCTCGGCGCAGCGGATCTCGAAGCTCAGCGGCCCCTTCGTCTTGACGTAGGCGACGTTGTTCACGCCCGGGTTCGCGTCGGCCTTGACGCCGAGCTTGTAGGCCCAGAAGGAGTGGATGACGTCGAGCGAGGTGACGTTCAGCTGCACGTAGGTGTGCTCGGGCAGGAAGAGCTGCTGCGTCTCGACGCCGCCATAGCCGGGATAGCGGTACGTCCAGTTCCACTGCTGCCCGATCACCTGCACCTGCATCATGTGGTTGATGCCCGAGGGGTTTGCGACCGGCGACGGGCCCTGGCCTCCGCCGGACCCGGTCTGGAGGAGCTCGAACGTGCCGAAGCCGGCCAGGGCGAGCACGACCGCCGACGTGATCACGATCCAGGTCACCTGGATCCCGTTGTGGTTCCGGAGCGGCGGCCCGTCCTCGAGCGCGGTCGCCGCCGGCGCGTGGAACGTCGTCAGCGAGTAGACGAAGAAGACGAGCAGGAGGCAGAGCACCGGCGTGATCGTCGCCGTGAGCACGGTGTTGTCCAGGACCTGGCCGCTCGCCTGCACGCTGTCGTTCCCCGGCGGCAGGATCGGGCCGACGAAGATGGCGACGAGCGGCGTCGCGACGAGGCTGAGCACGATCCACGCGACGATGACGCGAAGGCCGTGATTGGTGGGGCTGGCCCCCGCGGGAGTCGGGGCTGTCGGATTGCTGGCCATCAGGCGACGTCCAGGAAGCCGTCCATGTAGCCGATCGTCTGCATCGGGCCGCCGAAGCCGTCGATCCAGCCCGCGGCGCACGGAACGAAGCACTGCCAGCGGTAGTGGCCCGGCGCGCCCGTATGGAAGGTGAAGCGGATCGTGCGGTGCGCCAGCTTGAGCGAGCACGGCGCGTAGCCGCACTGGTTCTTCGCGTCGTCGGCGACGCCGGGCACCGCCACGATGAGGTGGTAGGCCGGCACCGCGAACGTGTGCGAGGCGTTGTTGGGGTCGATCCCGCGGTACGGCTTGCCGTCGATCGTGATCCGGTTCCCGTCGACCCCTTCCGGGCGGGCGAGATACGGGTTGCGGAGCCCGCTCGCGCCGTCGAAGTTGTAGATCGTGACGTGGACGGTCGCGTTCGCGGGGAGCTTCCACACGGTGCGGCGCATCCAGGTGCCCTGCGTGTTCTGGACGAGGTAGGAGACCCAGTCGGGGTTCGGGCTGAGCTTCGGGCCGACGGCGGCGACCGTCTCGATCTTGAGGTTCACGACCGGCTTGCCGCCGACGCTCTGGACCGGGACGGTGTACGACGCCGAGCCCTGGAGCGTCGTCAGGTTCGAGACGTAGAAGCCGATGAGGACGCCGGCGGCCGCGACCGCCAGGGCGACGAGCAGCAGTTTCACGCCGGCCCGCATCGCCGCCTGTCCTACCAGGCCGGCGGGCGCCGAGCTCGCCGTATGACCAACGTGTCATCTGCCGGTCATCTGCCGGTCATCGGGGTCCGGTGTAGATTCCCACGCAGGCGATGCGGATCCTGGTCATCGAGGACGAAGCGCGAATCCAGGCGTTCCTCACCCGCGGGCTGGAGGCCGAGGGCTACACCGTCGTGGCCGCGGGAGACGGACGCCAGGGGCTCGATCTCGCGACCGCGACGCACTGGGACCTCGTCGTGCTCGATCTGCTGCTGCCGGGGCTCAACGGGCTGCAGGTGCTGCGCGAGCTGCACCGCACGAAACCGGAGCTGCCCGTCGTGATCCTCTCGGCCCGCGGCGACGTGCAGACGAAGGTTCGCGGCTTCGAGCTCGGCGCCACCGACTATCTCGCGAAGCCGTTCTCGCTCGACGAGCTGCTCGCGCGCATCCGCGTCCGGCTCCGCGGGCCGGCCGTGTTCGGCGACGAGCACGTCCTGCGCGGCGGCAACGTCGTGCTCGACGTCGCCCGGCGCCAGGCGGCCGTCGGCGAGCGGACCGCGGATCTGTCCGACCGCGAGTTCCGGCTCCTGCACCACCTGCTCGCCCACGTCGGCGAGGTCGTGAGCAGGGAGCGCTTGCTCTCGGAGGTGTGGGGCTACGACTTCGATCCCGGCTCGAACGTCGTCGAGGTCTGCGTCCGCAGGCTGCGGCAGAAGCTCGGGCCCGATGCGGCCATCGAAACGGTGCGGAGTGCCGGTTATCGCCTGGCTGCGGCGTAACCCGCTCGAAGCGGGGTGGGCGGTCTTCGCCAGCGCGAACTGGGTGGCGATGGTCGCGTGGCCGAGCTGGGAGACGATCCCGTTCCACTTCGTGTGGATCAGCCTGACGTTCGTCTACGGCGTCCGCACCTGGTCGATGCGGACGATGTGGGCCGTGCTCTCGGTCGTGATCCTGGCGACCGGCGCGAGCATCATGTCCGACGCGTTCGACGGCATCCAGCTCTGGGGCGAGCTGTTCGAGGTGCCGCTGATGTCGGCGATGTTCCTCGCCATGGTCTGGCACGCGCGGCGGCGTCAGGCGGCGCTCGCGGAGGTGCAGGGCGTGGCCGAGATGCGCGCGTCGCTGCTCGAGCGGCAGGAGCGCTTTCTCCACGACGCCTCGCATGAGCTGCGCACTCCGGTCACGATCGCCCGCGGCCATCTCGAGCTGCTGCGGCGGGAGCAGCCCGACGCGCCCGAGCTCGAGGTCGCGCTCGACGAGCTCCGGCGGATGGAGCGGATCGTCGAGCGGCTGTTGCTGCTGGCGAAGTCCGAGCAGCAGGCGGGTGTCTTCGAGGAGATCGACCTCGAGGCGTTCCTCTCCGATCTGTTCATCCGCTGGTCCGAGGTCGCTCCGCGCGCCTGGCGGCTCGACGTCGACCTCGCGGGGAAGATGCTCGCCGATCCCGAGGCGCTGAGGAATGCGCTCGACGCGCTGGTCGAGAATGCGGTCAAGTACACGGACCCGGGCGACGCCGTCGAGCTCGCGGCACGGGCGGACGGGGCAGGCGGGGTCGTGATCGAGGTCTCGGACTCGGGGAGCGGGGTCCCTCACGAGGCGTTGCCGCGCATCTTCGACCGCTGGGCTCGCGCCGACGGGGCGCGCACGCGCGAGCGCGGAGGCGCCGGTCTCGGCCTCGCGATCGTCGCCGCCGTCGCCCGTGCGCACGGAGGCCGCTGCTCGGTGAGGCAGCTGTCGGAGGGCACGGCGTTCGGTCTCCATCTGCCGGTGCGGATCGCCCCGGGCGCAGCACCGAGCCCGACGCCGGCTGCTGATGGGGGAGGGGCCGGCGCCGGGCATGGAGCGGCGCTGTCTGAGGAAGGCGTCGCGCTGGAAGTGATGATGGCCGCCCAGGGTGAGAACGACCTGAGCCCGGCGTGAGAGTCGTCTAAGTCCCGAGCGCGGAGCGCAGAGAGCCGACGAAGCTTCTCAGCGCGTCGGGGCCGTCTTCCGCGACCTCGACCGCGCGAGACCCGACGACGACGCCGTCGGCAAGCTCCGCCGCCGCGCGCGCGAGCTCGGGAGTCGAGATCCCGAAGCCGATGTACACCGGCACGTTGCTGACCGCCCGCACCCGCTGCACGAACGGCGGCAGCGCGGGCGAGAGCTCGGTCCGCGCGCCTGTCGTTCCGGTCACGGACACGAGGTAGAGCCAGCCGTCGGTCGCCTCGGCGGCGGCGCGGATCCGCTCTTCGGTCGAGGTCGGAGCGACGAGCTGGATCCGTCGCAGCGACGGCTGCTCCTCGACGGGCAGGTCGACGAGGATGAAGCTCGATGCGCCGCGCTCCCGCGCATCCGACTCGAAGCGCTCATAGCCGTACGCCTCGAGGATGGCGGCGTACGTCATCGGGACGAGCGGCGTCTCGGGCAGCAGCTCCCGCGTCCTCGCCAGCACGTCGAGGCAGGCGTGCGTCCGCATCCCGCGGGCGAGGGCGCGCTCCGACGCACGCCGGATGACCGGCCCCTCCGCGAGCGGGTCCGAGAACGGAAAGCCGAGCTCGACGACGTCGGCGCCTCCGTCGACGGCGGCCCGAGCGAGCTCGGGTGTCTCCGGCTCCGCCACGAGGTAGATGACGAGCTTCTTCCCGTTCACGTCTTGCTCCCTCGCAGCCGTTCCTCGAGGCCGAGCCGAAACCGGGCTTGTAACAAGTTGTTACTTGCCCGGACGGTCTCGCAGGCGGGGACGCGGCCCATGGGCGGCCAGCTCGAGGTACGCCGCATGTGAGCGAGTTCGCGTTGCGACGTCGAGGGTCGTGCGTGCGAGCGTAGGGCGCCCCTTCGTGAGCCAGCGTGCCTCGTGGACGAGCTCGCGAACGCGTTCGTAGCTCGGTCTCGTGACACCGATCCGCTCGGCCTCGGCCCCGACCAGGCGATTGATCTCCGCGATCGAGAGTGGATGCCGGGCGAGACGCTCGATGAGATCGAACAGGGACGGGGGAAGCCGAGACGCGAATCGCACCCTCGAATCGTCGTCCCAGGTGAGCGATACCGGTGTGACGATTGTGTCGCAGCTCCGGCAAGCGTCACGAGAGCGTGTCCTTGTAACAACTTGTTACTTGGACGGTTTCGGCTCCGGCCATCGGCGAGTCCTCGGTCCGCGGTCACAGCCTGTCGAGCACTTCGGCGAGGTCCTTGTCGCCGCGGCCGCTGAGCCCCACGAGGATCAGGTCGGCTTCGAGATCGCGCGCTCGGGCGAGGGCGTGCGCGGGCTCGAGGGCGGGGAGGATCCCCTCGGTGCGGGCGAGGTCCTGGAACGCGGCGAGCGCCTCCTCGTCGGTGGCGACGCGGTACTCCGCGCGGCCGCTGTCGCGGAGGAACGCATGCTCCGGGCCGACGCCCGGATAGTCGAGCCCGGCCGAGATGGAATGCGCATCGGCGATCTGGCCGTCCTCGTCTGCGAGCACCGACGAGCGCGCCCCGTGGAGGACCGCCGGCCGGCCGCTGCCGAGGGACGCCGCTCCCGCCGCCTCCACCCCGATGAGCCGCACGTCCTCGTCCTCGAGGAAGCCGTGGAAGATCCCGATCGCGTTGGAGCCGCCTCCGACGCAGGCGACGACGGCGTCGGGCAGGCGTCCCTCCACGGCGAGTATCTGCTCGCGCGCCTCGCGGCCGATCACCGACTGCAGCTCGGCCACGAGCTCCGGGTACGGCGCGGGGCCGACGCAGGAACCGATGAGGTAATGCGTCGTCTCGACGTTCGTGATCCAGTCGCGGATCGCCTCGCTCGTCGCCTCCTTCAGCGTCTTCGTGCCGAAGCCGACGCCGCGCACCTCCGCGCCGAGCAGCCGCATCCGTTCGACGTTGGGCCGCTGCCGGCGCATGTCCTCCTCGCCCATGTAGACGACGCAGTCGAAGCCGAAGCGCGCGCACACCGTGGCGGTGGCGACGCCGTGCTGGCCGGCTCCCGTCTCGGCGACGATCCGGCGCTTGCCGAGCCGCTGCGCGAGCACCGCTTGGCCGATCGCGTTGTTGAGCTTGTGCGCGCCGGTGTGGAGCAGATCCTCGCGCTTGAGGTAGATGCGCTTGCCCGGCGCGTAGCGCTCGGCGAGCGTGAGCGGCGTCGGCCGACCGGCGTACGTCGTCGCGAGTCCGTGGAGCTCCGCGCGGAAGGAGTCGTCCGCGAGCGCCTCGCGCCAGCCACGCTCGAGCTCGTCGAGCGCCGGGATCAGCGTCTCGGGGACGTAGCGCCCGCCGTAGTCGCCGAAGCCGTTCACGCGCGGGCCGCCTCGACGAACGCCCGAACCTTCGCGTGATCCTTGATGCCGGGCGCGGATTCGAGCTGCGACGCTGCGTCGACCGCCCACGGGTGGACGGTCTCGATCGCCGCCCGGACGTTCTCCGGCCCGAGCCGGCCCGCGAGCACGAGCCGCTCGCCGTCGCCCCGCGCGTTCCGCCAGTGGTCCGGATCCTCGCCCTCCCAGGGAAGGTCGGCGACGCGAGCGACCCGCTCTCCGTCGCGCAGGAGGACCGCCTCCCGCCCGCGCACCGTCCCGTGCTCGCGCGCGTAGAGCTGGACGAGATCTGCGCCGCGCTCCTCCGGCTCGCCGACGAAGACGGCAACGCTGAGCGCGGTCTCGGGCACGGGCAGGACGTCGGTCGCGCGACGCGGCGAGCCCTGGGCGAAGATGAAGCCGCAGAGGTCGGCCCCGGCCTCGACCGCGGCGTCGACGTCCTCCTGCCGGGTCAGCCCGCAGACCTTGACGAGCGGCCGCGACAGGAGCTCCCGCAGCTTCAAGCCCGGCTCCTCCGCCCGCATGAGAGACGTGCCGACAAGGACGGCGTCCGCGCCGGCGAGCTCGGCTGCGGCTGCCTGCGCGCGCGTGTGGATCGCGCTCTCAGCCACGACGATGCGGTCGCGCGGCGCCTTGGCGACGAGCGCCAGCTGCGCGCCGCGGTCGATCCGGAACGTGTCGAGATCGCGTGCGTTCACTCCGATGATGCGTGCGTCGAGCCGGGCCGCGCGCTCGAGCTCCTCCTCGTCGTGCGCTTCCACGAGCGTGTCGAGCCCGAGCGCGTCCGCAGCACCCATGAGGCTCGCCGCGGTCGCGTCGTCGAGGTCGCGGAGGATGAGGAGCGCAGCGTCGGCGCCGGCGTCCCGCAGCTCGCGCAGATGCTCCTCGGTCGAGAAGAAGCCCTTTGCGAGGAGCGGCAGGCCGATCGCGGCGCGTGCCGCGCGCAGGTCGTCGAGCGAGCCCGCGAACGCGTCGTCGACGAGAACGGAGACGGCGCGTGCGCCGCCGGCCTCGTAACCCGGCAGAACGTCCTCGACCCGTGCTCCCGGGAAGATGTCGCCGGCCGACGGCGAGCGCCGCTTGAACTCGGCGATCGCGCCGAAGCCGGGCTCCGCGAGAGCAGCGGCGAATCTCATATGGCTCCTCTGGACGTGTCCGGAACCAGGTTCCGGACACGTCCGAAGAGAACCGCCGTATCCGGCAGTGGTGCGCCGCGAACCCCACCGACGTGCCCGTTTACACCACTGGCCGGAACCAGGTTCCGGACGTGGCTGTCGGGGACGTGGCTCATGTGGGCGCCTCGGCTCGCGAGAACTCCACCAGCTCCCCGAGCCGCGCCGCTGCCGCGCCCGAGTCGATCGCGTCGCGCGCCAGGGCGATCCCGTCGCGCAGGCTCTCGGTGTGGCCCGCGGCGGCGATGCCGCCCGCGGCGTTGAGGATCACGGCGGAGCGGTGGCCGCCGTCTGCGCCGGCCAGGACGTGTCGCAACGCCGCCGCGTTCGTCGCGGGATCGCCGCCGCGCAGTTCGTCCGGGTCGCAGCGCTCGATCCCGAGCTCGAGCGGGTCGAGCTCGTACTCGCGAACCCTTCCGGCCGTGACCTCGCAGACGAGATTCGGCCCGCAGGGGGAGAGCTCGTCGATGCCGCCGGCCCCGTGCACGACGTAGGCGCGAGTCGTCTCGAGCTGCACGAGCGCATCCGCGAGCGTCCGCGCGAGATCCGGCGAGTAGACGCCTAGCACGAGCGCGCGGGCGCCCGCGGGGTTCGTCAAGGGGCCGAGCACGTTGAAGACGGTACGCGTCGCGAGCTCGCGCCGGACGGGCGCGGCGTGGCGCATCGCGGGATGGTGGGCCTGCGCGAAGAGGAAGCCGAAGCCGAGTTCGTCGATCGAGCGCTCGATCCGCTCGGGCGGCAGCTCGAGGTCGAAGCCGAGCGCCTCGAGCACGTCTGCCGCCCCGGTCTGGGACGACGCGGCGCGGTTGCCGTGCTTCGCCACGGCGGCCCCGGCCGCGGCCGCGACGAGCGCGGCGGCGGTCGAGATGTTGTACGTGTTGGCGCCGTCGCCGCCCGTGCCGACGACATCGACGAGATCGGTGCGCGAGGGGCTGACGCGCAGCACGTGCTCCCGCATCGCCTCGGCGCAACCCGCGATCTCGTCCGCCGTCTCGCCCTTCGCCCGCAGCGCGACCAGGAAGCCTGCGATCTGGGCGTCGGTCGCCTCGCCGGCCATGATCACGGCCATCGTCCCGCGCGCCTCCTCGCGCGAGAGGTCGTGGCCGTCGAGCAGCCGCCCGAGCGTCCGCTGGATCATTTCCCGCTCCGGCGCCGTACACGCCGGCGCCTCCGCTCCTGGGTGAGCTCCGTCGAGCCTACGCTCACAGCCGCCCCTCGAGGAAGTTGCTCGCGAGCGCCGGCCCGTCCGGGGTCAGCACCGACTCGGGGTGGAACTGGACGCCGACCGCGGGCAGCTCGCGGTGCCTCACGGCCATCACCTCGCCGTCCTCGGCGAAGGCGGTCGGCTCGAGCACGTCCGGCAGCCGCGTCGCCGCAAGCGAGTGGTAGCGGCCTGCGTCGAACGGGTCCGGCAGCCCCGCGAAGAGCCCGCTTCCGTCGTGCCGTACCGGGCTCGCCTTTCCGTGCACGAGTTCCCGGGCGTATCCGACCTCGCCGCCGCAGACCTCGACGAGCGCCTGATGGCCGAGGCAGACGCCGAGCAGCGGCGTCGTCGGCAGCAGCCGCTCGACGATCGCAGGTGTCGCGCCGGCCGCGGCCGGACGGCCGGGTCCCGGCGAGAGGACGAGATGGGACGGAGCGAGGCGTTCCGCCTCGTCGGCGTCGAGCTCGTCGTTCCGCCGTACGACGACGTCCGCGCCGAGCGCACCGAAGAGGTGCGCGAGGTTGTACGTGAACGAGTCGTAGTTGTCGATGAGGAGGATCACGATGCCGCGTCCTGCTCCGACTCTGCCAGCTCGATCGCGGCCTCGAGCGCGCCGAGCTTGGCGAGGCACTCCTCGTGCTCGGCCGCGGGATCGGAGTCGGCCACGATCCCGCCTCCCGCCTGCAGGTGCGCGACCCCGCCGCGGAGCCACAGCGTGCGGATCGCGATGCACGTGTCGAGCTCCATCTCCCGAGGCAGGCAGTAGCCCACCGCGCCTGCGTAGATCCCGCGGCGGTAGCCCTCGAGCTCCGAGACGATCTGCATCGCGCGCACCTTGGGCGCGCCGGAGACGGTGCCGGCCGGAAAGCACGCGCGCAGCAGCTCGAACGGCGTCACTCCCTCCCGCAGCTCGCCGGCGACCTCGGACACGAGGTGAGTCACGTGCGAGTAGCGCTCGGCCTCCATGAACCGCTCGACGTGCACCGAGCCGGGCGCGCAGACGCGGGAGAGGTCGTTCCGGCCGAGGTCGACGAGCATCGTGTGCTCCGCGCGGTCCTTCTCCGATGACAGGAGCGCGGCCGCGTCGCCCTCGCCGGGCTGGATCGTGCCGGCGATCGGATTGAGCTCCGCGCGCCGGCCGGCGCACTTGACCACCGTCTCCGGCGAGCTGCCGACGAGAGCGAGGTCTCCGAGCTCGAGCAAGAAGAGGTACGGCGACGGGTTGATGCGCCGCAACGCCCGGTAGAGCTCGACGGCCGACGCCGACGTGGGCCGCGTCGCTCGCTGCGCGATCACGACCTGGAACACGTCCCCCTCGCGGATGTGCTCCTTTGCCCGCTCCACGCGGTGGAGGTGCTCGTCGCGAGACGGCTGACGCTCGAGCGCGCCGCGCGGTGACGAGCCGCGCGGGACGGGCGGAGGCGATCCGCCGAGCGATCTCGCATCCCCGCGCAGCAGCTCGGCGACGCCGCGGGCGTGGTCGAAGCGGAGGAGGACGTCGGGGACGAGGAAGAGGCTCTCGGGCACGCCCGCGCCCTCGTCCGGCAGCGGCACCGTCGGCTCGAACCTCGCGACGGCGTCGTAGCCGAGGTAGCCGGCGACCGGCTCGCCGAGCGTCTCGGCCTCGTCGAACGAGACGAGCCGCGAGCCGGCACCGACGAAGCTGTAGCGCCCGAGCCGTCCGCGCTCGACGGATTCGAGCAGGAAGGCGCCGGCTGCGCCTTTGCGCAGCGTGAGGTAGGCGCCGAGTGGGGTGAGGAGGTCGGTCGGGAGCTCGGTTGCAGACATGAAAAAAAAGCTCCTCGCGGGAGCCGGATCGAGCGGGACGGGCTGTGCTGGCGCGGTTCAGCGTGCGCGCAGGCTCCCGCCACGCTCGGTGCGCCAGGCCCACCGGTCGAAGGCGGAAGTCATGGCCGCAGGGTAGGGAGGCTCCGCGCGAGCGTCAAGCGGCGAACACGTGGCCCGCGTCCTCGAGCGCGTCGGCCGCGCGACCCAGGTCGGAGGAGCGGACGAGGACATAGTCCGTCTCGAAGGTCGAGATCACGAAGATCGGCAGGTCGACGTTCGCAAGCGGTGCGACGAGCGACGCGACGACCCCGCTGAGCGAGAAGTCGAGCGGCCCCATCACCTCGAGCACCGTCCAGCCGCGGTCGACGCTCTCGCCCTCGGGGACGTCGTGGTCGCGGCAGACGACCGAGACTTCGTGATCGGTGCGCGTGACCGACCGGAACGGCCCCTTGTCGACCCACTCCGGCAGCTCCGAGCCGGGCTGGAGCCGGACGACCGCATAGCTGTCGGGCAGCGTCCGCAGTTTCACGCCGTGACGCTACCGCGGAGCCGCCCGGGACGGCGCAGGTACTGTCCGCCGGCGATGCCGTTGCCCGAGCTGCTCGAACGTCTGTTGACGACGCCTGGACCGTCGGGCCAGGAGCATGCGGTCGCCGCCGTCTGGCGCGAGGCCGCCGCGCCGGTGGGCGAGGTCTCGTCCGACGTCCTGGGCAGCTCGTGGGTGCGCGTGCCCGGCACGGCCGGCGGCCCGGCGCTCTCGGTCATCGGCCATATCGACGAGATCGGCGTCGTCGTCACGCACCTCGGCGACGACGGGATCGCGGCCGTGCGTCCCGTCGGCGGCTTCAACCCGCAGACGATCGTCGGCCAGCGGGTCGACGTGCTCACGAAGAACGGCGCGCTGCCGGGCGTCGTGGTGGCGCGCCTGCAGAAGCTTCGGCGCGGTCGCGGCGAGGAGCGGAAGCCGGTCGAGTACGAAGACCTCTTCCTCGACGTCGGCGCGAAGGACGGCGAGGAGCTGAAGCAGCTCGTGCGCCTCGGCGACGCCGCCGTCTGGCACGGCGCGCCGCTCGCCCTGCACGGCAGCCGCCTCGCGTCTCGCTCGATCGACAACCGTATGGGCTGTTACGTCGCTCTCGAGGCGGCCCGCCGCATCGCCGAGCGGGGCGGCGCTCCCGGCGACTTCATCGCGGTCGCCGCCGTGCAGGAGGAGGTCGGCGACTTCGCCGGCTCGCGCACGAGCGCGTTCGCGACCGAGCCCCAGGTCGCCCTTGCGGTCGACGTCACGCACGCGAACGACGTTCGCGGCGGCGAGCCGGAGGACGAGGGGCGCGTCGTCCTCGGCGAGGGCCCGACGATCGCGCGTGGGCCGTCGATGCATCCCGCGGTCTTCGAGCTCCTCTACGAGACGGCCGAGGCGGAGGGGATTCCCTTCGGGGTCGAGGTCACGCGCGGCACGACGAGCACCGACGCCGACGCCGTCTTCCTCAGTCGCCGCGGCGTCGCGACCGGTCTCGTATCGGTTCCGCTCCGCTACATGCACTCGCCGGTCGAGACCGTCGACCTCGAGGACATCGAGCGGGCCGTGCAGCTCGTCGTCGCCTTCGCGCTCAGGCTCGAGCCCGGACTGAGCTTCGCGGGCTAAGTTGGAATCGTGAGCCGCTCGGTCATCGTCTCCGCCGTCCGGACGCCGTTCGGCAAGCTCAACGGCGGGCTCGCGGCGTATCCCGCGACCGAGCTCGGCGCGATCGCGATCCGGGCCGGGCTCGAGCGAAGCGGCCTCGAGGGGAGCGAAGTCGACTATGTGATCATGGGCCAGGTGCTGCAGGCGGGCGCCGGGCAGGCTCCCGCGCGCCAGGCGGCCGTGGGCGCGGGGATCCCGATCGACGTCCCCTCGGACACGGTGAACAAGGTCTGCGCCTCCTCGATCCGCGCGGTCGAGATCGCCGACTCGATGATCCGCGCCGGCGACGTCGAGGTCGTCGTCACCGGCGGCATGGAGTCGATGACGAACGCGCCGTACGCGCTGCCGAAGGCGCGCCGCGGCTACCGGATGGGCGACGGCACGCTGCTCGACCTGATGATCTGGGACGGCCTCCGCTCCACCTTCGACGACCTGCACATGGTGCAGCAGGCCGCGAAGGTCGCCCGCGAGCTCGGCGTCTCGCGCGAGGACCAGGATGCGTGGGCGCTCCGCTCGCACGAGCGGGCCGCCGCCGCGCAGGACGCCGGCCGCTTCGCCGACGAGATCGTCCCGGTCGGCGAGGTGACGGCCGACGAGGCGGTCCGTCGCGACACGACGCTCGAGAAGCTCGCCTCCCTGAAGCCGGTCATGGATCCCGAGGGGACGATCACCGCGGGCAACGCGCCCGGCGTCAACGACGGCGCCTCCTGCGTCGTGGTCTGCTCGGAGGAGTTCGCCCGGCGGCGCGGCCTCGAGCCGCTGGCGACGATCGTGTCCCAGGGCTATGTCGCGGACGAGTTCGCGTGGCTCGCGCGCACGCCCGCGAACGCCGGCGCGCAGGCGCTCGAGAAGGCAGGGAAGTCGATCGGCGACGTCGAGCGCATCGAGGTCAACGAGGCGTTCTGCTCGGTCGCGCTGAACTCGCTCGCGATGCTCGGCGCCGATCCCGAGACGGCGAACGTCAACGGCGGCGCGGTCGCGCTCGGCCATCCGATCGGCGCGAGCGGCGGCCGCATCCTCGGCACGATGGTGCACGAGCTGCGCCGCAACGGCGGTGGGCTCGGCCTGGCCGCGATCTGCTCGGGGGGCGGCCAGGGCGACGCCCTTCTGATCGAGGTCTGAGCGGTCGCCGGCCGGGTGGCGCTCAGTCCCGTGGCGCTGCCGTTGCGAGGAAGTCCAACAGCGTCCGCGCGAGGAGCTCGGGCTCGCGTAGCGTCAGGTAGTGGTCGGAATCGAGCTCGACGTGGCGCGCCTTCGGCGCGGCGCGCGCCACGAGCGGGCCGATCTCGCGGAAGCCCGCCGGGTCGTGCTTCGCCGTGAGGACGAGTGTCGGCACCGCGAGCTCGCCGAGGCGCTCCTTCGCCGGCGGCCCCGACGGCTCGAGCGGTTCGACGCCGTCCGGGAGCGGGTTCGCGTCGGGCGTCCTCAGCCAAAGCCGGCGGATCCGCTCGTCCGCTCCGAGCGGCGCCCAGATCTCGAAGTCGATCTCCCGCATCGTCTCGAGCTTCTCCGAGTCCGCCACCGCCTCGTAGCGCGCTTCGTGCTCCTCGGTGTACGGGGCGCCGTCGTGCCCGCCGAGCGCCGGCGCGACGCCGACGACGGCCCACAGGCGCTCCGGATGGGCGAGGGCGACGTCGAGCGCGACCTTGCCCCCGAGGGAAAGGCCGACGAGGGCCGCACGCTCGACCCCCAGCTCGTCCAGCACGCCGACCGTGTCCTCCTGCCACGACCAGGGGAGCGCCGGTCCTGTCGAGCTCCCGAAGAAGCGCAGGTCGGTGCGGATCGTGCGGAACCGCTCGGCGAGGAAGGGAACGACCGGCTCCCACAGCCCCGAGTCGCCGAGCCCGCCGTGCACGAGGAGGACGACCTCGCCGCTCCCGGCCTCGTCGTACCAGAGGCGAGCGCCATGCACGTCCACGACCGGCATCGAGCGACCCTATAGCCTCCGAGGCGTGGACTTCGAGCACGTTCTGGTCGTCGGAGCCGGTCAGATGGGCGGCGGCATCGCGCAGGTCGTCGCCGCTTCGGGACGCCGCGTTTCGCTCCACGACGCCGCGCCGGGAGCGACCGAACGCGGCCTCGCGACGATGCGGCGGAGCCTCGAGAAGCTCGCCGAGAAGGGCGGCGCCGACCCCGCCGAGGTGCTCTCCCGGGTCGAGCCCGTCGAGGACCTCGTGCCCGCAGACCTGCTGATCGAGGCGGTGGTCGAGGACGCCGACGTGAAGCAGGACGTCTTCCGCCGTGCCGACGAGCTGCTGCCGGCCGAAGCGATCCTCGCGTCGAACACGTCCTCGATCCCGATCACCTCGCTCGCCGCGGTCACGTCCCGGCCCGACAGGGTGATCGGGATGCACTTCTTCAACCCGGTCCCGGTGCTCAAGCTCGTCGAGATCGTGCGCGGCCGCGAGACGTCGGAGGAAACCGCGGCGACCATCGTGGCGCTCGCGGAGCAGCTCGGGAAGACCCCGGCAGTCGCCAACGACTTCCCGGGGTTCGTCTCGAACCGGATCCTGATGCCGTACGTCAACGAGGCGGTCTGGGCGCTGCACGACGGCGTCGCCGAGCCGGAGGCGATCGACACGATCGCGAAGCTCGGCTTCGCCCACCCGATGGGACCGCTCGCGCTCGCCGACCTGATCGGCCTCGACACGTGCGTCGCGATCATGGAGGTGCTGCAGGACGGGCTCGGCGACGAGAAGTACGCACCGTGTCCGCTCCTGCGCGAGCACGTCGAGGCGGGGCGCCTCGGCCGCAAGTCCGGCCACGGTTTCTACGCTTACGACTGATGGACTTCGAGCTCTCCGCCGAGCAGAAGGAGATCCAGGCGCTGACGCGCGACTTCGTCCGCGCGGAGGTCGAGCCGCACGCGGCCGAGTGGGATCGCGAGCACCACTTTCCGCGCGAGGTGTTTTCCGAGCTCGCGCAGCTCGGGTTGATGGGCGTCTGCGTGCCGGAGGAGTACGGCGGCGCCGGGGCCGACTTCGTCTCGTACATGCTCGTGCTCGAGGAGCTCTCACGCGGCGACGCCGGCGTCGGCGTGACGGTCGCCGTCCACACGAGCGCAGTGACGCTGCCGCTGCTCCGGTTCGGGACCGACGAGCAGCGCAGGCGCTTCGTTCCGCCGCTCGCCCACGGCGAGCTGATCGGCGCCTTCGCGCTGACCGAGGCGGAGGCCGGCTCGGACGCCGGCTCGCTCAGGACGTCGGCGAGCCGCGACGGCGACGGCTGGCACATCTCCGGCGCGAAGCAGTTCATCTCGACGGCCGAGTACGCGGGCACGTTCCTCCTCTTCGCCCGCACCGATCCGGACACGCCGGGCGCCCGCGGCGTCTCGGCGTTCGTGCTCGACGCCCGCGACGTCCGCGTCACGGGCCGCGAGGAGAAGCTCGGGCTCAACTCGTCCACCACGAACTCGATCTCGGTGGACGCGGTCGTCGACGCGGACCGGCTGCTGCACGAGGAGGGCAAGGGGTTCCACGTCGCGATGGCGACGCTCGACGGCGGCCGCATCGGGATCGCCGCGCAGGCGGTCGGGATCGCGCAGGCGGCCTACGACGTCGCGTGCGAGTACGCGAAGGAGCGGCACGCGTTCGGCCGGCCGATCGCCAAGTTCCAGGCGATCCAGCACAAGCTCGCAGACATGGCGACGGAGATCGAGGCGGCCCGGCTCCTCGTCCATCGCGCGGCGTGGCTGAAGCAGAACGACTTGCCGCACACCGAGGCCGGCGCGAAGGCGAAGCTCTTCGCCTCCGAGATGGCACGGCGGCAGACCGGAGAGGCAATCCAGATCCTCGGCGGGTACGGCTACACGAAGGAGTTCCCCGTCGAGCGCTACTATCGCGACGCGAAGATCACCGAGATCTACGAGGGCACGAGCGAGATCCAGCGGCTCGTGATCGCGCGCTCGATCCTCGGGCTGCAGGAGCGCTCACTGGCCGCACGCTAGCTCGGAGGCGAGCACGAGCTCGATCGGGAGCTCGGCGATCGCGGCCGACGAGACGCCGGCGGTCGCGACGACGAGCGCGCCGTGCGGGTGGACGAAGTAGGCGGTCTGCTCGTCGACCGGGTGGACCTCGACGGTCGGCGGCACCCGGCCCTCGGCTCGGTACCGCTCGCGCAGGAACGGCGCGCTGCGCTCGTTCCGCTGCGCAGTGAGGAGGATCGAGACCGGCAGGCCGAGCCGCTGGACGTCCCGGTCGAGGTGCGCGAGGAACGCGTCCTCCTCGCCCGGCGGTAGGAGCGGGTCGAAGAGGACGACGGCATCCGGCGCCTCGTAGTAGACGCAGCCGGCGGTCCCGACCGTCCAGCGCCACAGCCCGTCCGCTAGCCGCTCGACGTCCACTCGTAGCGCACGTCGGGCGTCTTCTCCTCGTTCTGCGAGCCGTCGGTGAACTCGACCGCGACCGCGCCGTGCGCCTCGTAGAAGCGGCGTGCGTGCTCGTTCTGCTGGAAGACCCAGAACTGGAACCCGCCCGGCCGCACCGTCTGGATGTGCTCGAACAGCGCGTGGCCGACGCCTCTGCCGATCTCGTCCGGGTGGACGTAGAGATGGGTCAGCCAGTCGCCGGAGACGATCGCGAAGCCGCGTCCGAGGAGGTAGCCCTCGCCGTCGCGGACGCAGCGCTCGAAGAAGCCGACGTTCTCCTCGTGCGTGTGCAGCTGCGGCAGGAAGTCGAGCAGGGCGAAGGACGGCTCGAAGATCGCGACGATCTCCTCGACGTCGTCCGCGGTCGCGCGCCGGATCACGCCCGTAGGCTACGGCCATGCGCAAGCGTGACGAGCCCGTCCGTCTGACACGGATCTACACGCGTGGCGGCGACAAGGGCGAGACGAGCCTCGGCGACGGGTCGCGCGTGTCGAAGCTCGATCCGCGGGTGGCGGCGATGGGAGACGTCGACGAGCTCAACTCGCTGCTCGGCGTGGCCGGCGGCCTCGATCGTGTCCAGAACGAGCTCTTCGACGTCGGCGCCGATCTCTCCGTCCCGCTCGCCGGCAACGAGAGCCGGCTGCGCATCACGGGGGAGGCGGTGGAGCGGCTCGAGCGCGAGATCGACGAGGCGAACGCCTCGCTGCCGGCGCTCAAGAGCTTCGTGCTGCCGGGCGGGAGCGAGCGTGCGGCCCTGCTCTTCCTCGCGCGCGCGGTCTGCCGCCGGGCGGAGCGAGCGGCTCTCGCCGTTCCGGACGCGAACCCGCTGGCGGGCGTCTACCTCAACCGCCTGTCGGACCTCCTCTTCGTGCTCGCGCGGGCCGCGAACGCCGAGGCCGGCGTCGACGAGCCGCTCTGGCGTCCCGGCGCCCCTTGACTTGCACGAGCCCTGGGACGACGATCACCCGAAGGACATCCCGTCGGGATCCAGAGGGTGACATGGCCACCGTTCGCCGAATGCGAGCGGCTCACCATCTGCGGCGCCGTCTTCTGCCCCTGACAGGCTGCCGCCTGCATCGACAACATCGACGGAGGTAACACATGTTCAAGCGCAGGTTCCGCCTGCCGAGTCCGGCGCTCGTGATCTCGATGGTCACGCTTAGCATCGTCCTCGGCGGCACAGCCGTCGCGGCCAGCACCGCGAAACACGGGGACACGAAGGCGGATACGAAGCTCGTCAAGAAGCTCGCGCCGTCACTCAGCGTCAAGCACGCCAAGACCGCGAACAGCGCGACGACGGCGGCGAATGCAACCCATGCCACGAGCGCTGACAGCGCGACGAACGCGACGAACGCAACGAACGCAACACACGCGACGAGCGCCGACAGCGCTACGAATGCCACTACGGCTGCGAATGCGAATGCGCTGGGTGGGGTTGGCGCTTCGGGCTACGTTCAGAACGGCGGCAACATCTACGTCCAGCTCGGTTTCACCAACTGGGTTCCGTGGCTGAGTACGGACCCGCTCAGCGCTACGCACTATTCCGACACGACGGGCTATCTGCGATCCAGTACGGGCGCGAGCTGGATCGAGATCGATGCACCGATCCCGACGTCGCTCTACGGCAAGGCGCTTGCGTTCGTCGGCTTCCAATTTTGCTATGTGACGAACGGGAACTCGCTAACCGACGTTCTGGTCTACCAGGACACGCAGACGACGCAAGGCTTCGGGGGTGATTCGGTCGTCGCGTCGGATGCGACGACTCGGACGGACTCGGCATGCCGCACGTACACCCCGTCCTCTCCGATCGCGATGACGTCAGCGGACCAGTTCTCCCTCTGGGTTGACGGAAACTGGGCCACCGCAAGTTCGTACATCTACTTCGGACGCGTCACGGCAATTCTCCAGCCGACCTCAAGCGCGGCGACCGCGCCAAAGGCAACCGCTCGCGCCGCGAGGGCGTCTACCGGGCGCGACCCGCACGCTTCTCACTGACGAGCAGGTAGGGGCCGCTCTCGGGCGGCCCCTACGTTTTCAGCTCAGCTCTAGACTGCGGACGGAATGGCGACGACCGACCGCGAGGAACAAACCGGCGGCGCCCAGGAGTGGCGGAGCCGCTACGACGCGACGCCGGAACGCCAGGGAGAGCTCTTCTCGACCATCTCCAGCGTCGAGAACGAGCCGCTCTACTCCCCCGAGAACGTCGAGCTCGACTACGAGCGCGACCTCGGCTGGCCGGGCGCCTATCCCTTCACCCGCGGCGTCTACCCATCGATGTACCGCGGCCGGCTCTGGACGATGCGGCAGTTCGCGGGCTTCGGCACGGCGGAGGAGACGAACGCGCGCTTCCGCTACCTCCTCGAGCACGGCCAGACGGGGCTGTCGACGGCCTTCGACATGCCGACGCTGATGGGCTACGACTCGGATCACGCGCGCTCCCTGGGCGAGGTCGGCCGCGAGGGCGTCGCGATCGACTCGCTCGCCGACATGGAGACGCTGTTCGACGGGATCCCGCTCGGCGAGGTCTCGACCTCGATGACGATCAACGGCCCCGCTGCGATGCTGCTCGCGTTCTACGCGTGCGTCGGCGAGGAGCAGGGCGTCCCGCTCGAGAAGCTGCGCGGAACCGTCCAGACGGACATCCTCAAGGAGTACATCGCGCAGAAGGAGTGGATCTTCCCGCCCGAGCCGTCGATGCGGCTCGTGGTAGACATGGTCGAGTGGTGCGCGCAGCACATGCCGCTGATGCACCCCGTCTCGATCTCCGGCTACCACATCCGCGAGGCCGGCTCGAACGCGGCGCAGGAGCTCGCCTTCACCCTTTCCAACGGATTCGCGCTCGTCGAGGCGTGCATCGAACGCGGGCTGGACGTCGACTCGTTCGCGCCGCGGCTCTCCTTCTTCTTCAACGCGCACCTCGACTTCTTCGAGGAGATCGCGAAGTACCGCGCCGCACGCCGGATCTGGGCGCGCCAGATGCGCGAGAAGTACGGCGCGCGGGATCCGCGCTCGTGGCTCATGCGCTTCCACACGCAGACCGCCGGCGTCTCGCTGACCGCGCAGCAGCCGGAAGTGAACCTGATCCGGACCGCGATCGAGGCGCTGGCGGCCGTGCTCGGCGGTACGCAATCGCTGCACACGAACTCCTTCGACGAGGCACTCGCGCTGCCCACCGAGCACGCGGTCCGGCTCGCGTTGCGCACCCAGCAGGTGATCGCCCACGAGACAGGCGTCGTGAACACGATCGACCCGCTCGGCGGCTCGTACTACCTCGAGCAGCTCACGAGCGAGCTCGAGCGCCAGGCGTACGACTACTTCGAGCGGATCGAGGAGCTCGGTGGCGTGATCCCGGCGATCGAGCAGAACTTCCAGCAGCGCGAGATCGCCGAGGCGAGCTTCCGTTATCAGTCGGAGGTCGAGCGAGGGGAGCGGGTCGTCGTCGGCGTCAACCGGTACGAGCAGCAGGACGAGCAGCCGATCGAGATCCTCCGCATCGATCCGGCGCTCGAGCAGAAGCAGATCGAACGGGTGCGCGCGGTGCGGGAGCGGCGCGACCCGGCGGCGGCGGAGGCGGCGCTCGCGCGGTTGAGGGAGGACGCCGGGCACGAGGACCGCAACCTGATGGAGCCGATCATGGCGGCCTCGCGGGCGTACGTGACCATGGGCGAGATGTGCGACGCGCTGCGCGAGGTCTGGGGCACGTGGCGCGAAACACCCGTCTTCTGAGCCCCGCCTCGAGCCAACACGTCCGGAACCGGGTTCCGGCCGTGTCCTTCCGAGACACGGCCCCCGGAGCGTCTTGCGAGCACCTACTCGCGCAGGAAGGCTCTCGGTCATGCCCCGCAGACCACGGGATGTGAGCCCGGGCTTCCACCACGTGTGGGTTGGAGCGACCGACGATTGGTTCTACTTCCTCGACGAGGTCGACCGCGTCGCGTGGGTTCGCAGGCTCGTTTCGGTTCTTGACCGGAGGGCGTGGACCTGCGTCGCGTTCTGCCAGCTATCCACCCATGTCCATCTCGTGCTCGATGTTCCGGACGAGTCGCTGCCGATCGGCATGCGAGACCTCAATCGTGAGTACTCATACGACTTCAACGGCCGTCACCGGAGAGCCGGCACATTCCTGCGCAAACGCTTCGGAAGCCGGCGGGTCGAGGGCGCGCGCGATCTCCTGGGCGCCTATTCCTACGTCGCCCTCAACCCGGTCGCGGCTGGTCTGTGCCTTCGACCGGAGGAATGGCGCTGGAGCAGCTATCGCACGACGCTCGGTATGTGCGCGGACTTTCCGTTCGTCGACGCGAGTAGCGTCGTCGCCGAGGCGGGTGGCACTCCCGAGGCGCTGCGTAAGGTGATCGATGGCGTCGCCCGCGCTCGGCCCAACCAGACACGTCCGGAACCAGGTTCCGGACGTGGCCATTCGAGCTAGGCTCGGGCCGATGGCTGGGAAGATCCGCGTCGTCGTTGCGAAGCCGGGCCTCGACGGGCACGACCGCGGCGCGAAGATCATCGCCCGCGCGCTGCGCGACGCCGGCATGGAGGTGATCTACACGGGCCTCCACCAGACGCCCGAGCAGATCGTCGAGACCGCGATCCAGGAGGATGCCGACGCCGTCGGCATCTCCATCCTCTCGGGCGCGCACATGACGCTCGTGCCGAAGATCCTCGAGCTCCTGCGCGAGAACGGCGTCGAGGACGTCGTCGTCGTGGTCGGCGGGACGATCCCGGACGACGACGCGGACGAGCTGCGCAAGCTCGGCGTCGCCGCGGTGTTCGGCCCGGGCGCGCCGACGACCGAGATCGTCGACTTCCTCAAAGGCGCCGTCGCCGCGTGAGCGTTCTCGTCGACCGTCGGGAAGCGGTCGCCGTCGTCACGATCGACCGGCAGGAGGCGCTGAACGCCCTCGACGTCGTGACGCTGACAGAGCTCCGCGACGGCCTGCGCGAGCTCGCCGCAGACGACGCGGCGCGCGTCGTCGTCCTGACGGGCGCCGGCGACCGCGCGTTCGCCGCCGGAGCCGACATCAAGTACATGGGCGGCCTCGGCCCGGCCCAGGCCAAGACGTGGGGGGCGCTCGGCCACGAGGCGGCCCGCCTGCTGGAGGAGATGCCGAAGCCGACGATCGCGGCGATCAACGGCTTCGCGCTCGGCGGCGGCTGCGAGCTCGCGCTCGGCTGCGACCTCCGCTACGCATCGAGCAACGCGCGGCTCGGTCAGCCAGAGATCGACCTGGGCATCGTCCCGGGCTGGGGCGGCACGCAGCGGCTCGCGCGCGTCTGCGGGCTCGGGGTCGCGAAGGAGCTGATCCTCACCGGTCGCCCGGTCGCCGCCGAAGAGGCGCTGCGGATCGGGCTCGTGAACGCGATCGCGGATCCCGTGCTCGAGCATGCGCTCGAGGTCGCCGGGAAGCTCGCCGCGAAGAGCCCGCTCGCGCTGGGCGTCGCGAAGCGCCTGCTCAACCTCGCCCCGGACGCGCTCGAGCAGGAGGCCGAGGAGTTCGGCAACCTGTTCGCGAGCGAAGACGCGAAGGAGGGGCTCGCTGCCTTCGTCGAGAAGCGCCCGGCGCGCTTCGTCGGCAGGTAGAGCCCCGCGCCGTCGACAAGGAGGATTCGCGCCCAGCGGCGCGTAGTTCGGGACCCCATGCGCCTGCGGATCCCTCTTTTCGTGGCCGTTGCGGCCTGCGCGCTGGCGGTCGGGCCGGTCTCGCTCGCCTCGGGCGGCCGGAACCCGCAGACGGCCGGGCTCCAGGTGGCGCTACGCGCCCAGGGGCTCTACCGCGGCCCGATCGACGCGATCTCGGGACCGGCGACCGTCGCCGCCGTTCGCGACTTCCAGCGCATCCACGGGCTGCCGGTGACCGGCCTCGCGAACGCGCGCACGCGCAGGGCCATGGGGCCGCTCGGCGGGCCGCTCTTCGGGGCGCGCTCGCTGCACCGCGGCGCATTCGGCTGGGACGTCGCCGTGCTCCAGTTCCTGCTCGTCCGCCAGGGGATCAACGTCCCGGTGAACGCGTACTTCGACGCGCCGACCTTGCACGGCGTCAAGATCATGCAGGAGCACCTCCACCTCCGGCACGACGGCGTCGTCGGGCCGCACACGTTCGCCGCGCTCGTCCGGCGCGAGCCCGTGCCGCTCGCGCGACCGATCCTCGTGTCGCACCACTCGCGCGCGGCGCACCACTCGCGCGCGGCGCACCACTCGCGCACGGCGCACCACACGCATCGTGTCCTCACGGCCGTCCACGTCGTTCGGGCGGGCGAGTCGCTCTCGTCGATCGCCCGGCGCTACCACACGACGGTCGCAAGGCTCGCGCGGCTGAATCACCTCGATCCGTCCCATTTCCTCCTGATCGGGACACGCCTGCGCGTCCCGCACATCCGGCGCGTCGCGGCGAAGCGCGTCGCGTATCGCACCGAGAGCGTCGCCTCCGTCCGCGCGCTCCTCGACCGCTGGGCGGCGCACTACGGCGTGAGCAACCACCTCGTCCGGGCGCTCGCGTGGATGGAGTCCGGCTACAACAACGCGCTCGTCTCCTCGGTCGGAGCGCGCGGGATCATGCAGCTTCTGCCGACGACGTTCCGCTTCGCCGAGAGCGTCCTGATCGGCCATCACCTGCGACACAACGCAAACGGCAACGTCCGCGCCGGCGTCGCCTATCTCGCGCACCTCCTCCACGACTTCCGCGGGAACCGCCGGCTCGCGCTCGCCGGGTGGTACCAGGGCGAGGGCGCGGTCCGGAAGCACGGCCTCTACAAGGTCAGCAAGACCTTCGTGAAAGACGTGCTCGCACTCGAAGCGCGGATGTGAGTCAGCGCACGCGGCTGCGCCACTAGCATCCCGCCGGGATGAGGATCGCCGTCTGCGTCAAGCACGTGCCCGAGGGGCCGAGCCGCATCGACCCCCAGACGTTGCGTCTCGACCGGGCGGGCGAGGGCGCGCTCAACCACTTCGACGCGAACGCCGTCGAGGAGGCGCTGCGGCTCAAGGGCGACTCCGACACGGAGGTCGTCGCCGTCTCGCTCGGCCCGCAGAAGGCGCTCGACTCGCTGCGCAAGGCGCTCGCGATGGGCGCCGACCGCGCCGTCCTCGTTTCCGACGACGCGGCAGCCGGCTCGGACCTCGTCGCGACGAGCCGTCTGCTCGCGGCGGCACTCGAGCGGCAGGAGGCGGACCTTGTGCTCTTCGGCCAGCAGGCCTCCGACGCCGACGGCGCGGTTCTCTGGGCGGCCGTCGCGGAGCGGCTCGGCCGGCCGGTCGTCTCCCAGGCGATGGAGCTCGCCCTCGACGGCGGCTCCGTCCGCGTCAAGCGACAGACGGAGTTCGGTTACGACACGATCGAGGCGCCGCTGCCCGCGGTCGTCGCGGTGAGCGACGCGATCAACGAGCCGCGCTATCCGTCGCTCAAGGGGATCATGGGCGCGAAGAAGAAGCCGCAGGACGTCCTCTCGCTCGCCGAGCTCGGCCTCGACGGCGCGCAGGCCGGCGAAGCGGGGTCCGGGACGACCGTGCTCGCGCTCGGCGACCCGCCGGCGCGCGGTGACGCGCGCAAGATCGAAGGCGGAGGGGACGCGGCCCAGGCGATCGTCGACTTCCTGGCCGAGAAGAGGCTGCTGTGAGGTTCCTCGTCTTCGCCGAGCACCACGAGGACGGGTTCGTCAAGAACGCGCTCGGCGTGCTGGGCAAGGCCGCCTCGCTCGGCGACGCGGACGCCGTCGTCGTCGGCGCCGGCGCGGAGCTCGCGGCCCAGCTCGGCAAGCACGGGGCGAAGGCCGTGCACGTCGCGGCTGGCGAGGGCTCGCTCGCCGCGCCGCTCCCGCAGCCGCGGGTCGACGTCCTCGCGCAGCTCGCTCCCGATTACGACGCGGTGCTGTTCGGGCAGAGCGTCCTCGCGGCCGACGTCGCAGGCGGCCTCGCGGCGCGGCTCGATGCCGGGCTCAACTGGGACCTCGTCGACCTGGAGCTGCGGGGAGACGAGCTCGTCGGCAAGCGGCCCGCGTTGCAGGACTCGGTCTACGTCGACGTGGGCTGGACGTCGAGTCCCCGGCTCGCACTCTTCCGCTCCGGTTCCTTCGACCCGCGGGAGTCCGGCGGCGAGGCCGAGACGCGCGAGGTCGCGGCCGAGCTGCGCGACTTCTCGACGCGCACGCAGATGATCGAGCAGGCGCACGCCGAGGCGGAGGGGAAGTCCATCGAGGATGCCGACGTGATCGTCGCGGGCGGCCGTGGCCTCGGCTCGCCCGACAACTTCACGCTCGCCGAGGAGCTCGCGAAGGCGCTCGGCGGTGCGGTGGGAGCCACCCGCGCGGTCGTCGACGCCGGCTGGTATCCGTACTCGGCCCAGATCGGGCAGACCGGCAAGACCGTCTCGCCGAAGCTCTACGTCGCGCTCGGCATCTCCGGCGCGATCCAACACAAGGTCGGCATGCAGAGCTCGGGCACGATCGTCGCGATCAACAAGGACGCGAATGCGCCGATCTTCGAGTTCAGCGACCTCGGCGTCGTCGGCGACCTGCACGAGATCGTTCCCGGGCTGACCGAGCTGATCCGCGCCCGCCGGTCGTGAGCCGCTGATGGCGAGGCCGTCCAACTTCCCGCCGCCGTTCTCCACGCGCGACTACGTCGCCGAGCCGACCGACCCGCCCGACGAGCGGATCGAGGTCGGCGTGCTCGTCGTCGGCGCCGGTCCGGCCGGGCTCGCCTGCGCGATCCGGCTCGGCCAGCTGATCGAGGAGCACCCCGAGACCGCGGAGAAGCTCGGCGACGTGCCGGTCGCGGTGCTCGAGAAGGGGAAGCAGCCCGGCTCGCACCTGCTGTCCGGTGCCGTCGTCGACCCGCGCGCGCTGCGGCGCCTCTTCAAGGGCCGGCTGCGGATGGACGAGCTGCCGTCGTACGGCAAAGTGCCCGGCGAGTCGGTCTACGTCCTCACGAGGCGCGCCGCGCTACCGATTCCGCCGCCGCCGCCGATGCGGAACCACGGCAACTGGATCTTCTCGCTCTCGCAGCTCGGCCGTTTCCTCGCCGAGCGGGCGGAGGAGGGCGGCGCGATGATCCTCCCCGAGACATCGGCGCAGAAGCTGCTCGTCTCGCACGGCCGAGTCGTCGGCGTCCGCACCGGCGACAAGGGACGAAACCGCGAGGGCGGCGAGCTCGGCAACTTCGAGGCCGGCTCCGACCTCGTCGCCAGGGTGACGGTGCTCGCCGAGGGGACGCAGGGCCACCTCACGGGCGTCGCGCTCGACCGGTTCGGGCTTCGCGGAGACGACCCGCAGGTGTGGGAGCTCGCGGTGAAGGAGGTCTGGAAGGTCGCGAAGCCGCTCGACCGCGTCATCCACACGATGGGCTGGCCGCTGCGCACGGGCAAGCGCTACCGGGAGTTCGGCGGCTCGTTCATCTACCCGATGGGCAATGACATGGTCACGATCGGGCTCGTCGTCGGGCTCGACTACCGCGACGCGTCGCTCTCCGTCCACGACCTGCTGCAGGAGCTGAAGACGCACCCGAAGATCCGCAAGATCCTCGAGGGTGGCGAGCGCGTGGAGTGGGGCGCGAAGACGATCCCGAGCGGCGGCTTCCACTCGCTGCCGCAACGGCTGCACGCGCCGGGCCTGCTCCTCTGCGGCGACGGCGTCGGCATGGTCAACGTCCCGCGACTAAAGGGCATCCACTACGCGATCGAGTCCGGCCGGCTCGCGGCCGAGGCTGCCTTCCGGGCGCTGCAGCGCGGCGAGACGCCGTCGAGCGCCCTCTCCTCCTACGACGACGCGGTGCGCGACAGCTTCATCTGGCAGGACCTCTACGAGGTACGCGACATGCGCCAGGTCTTCGGGCGCGGCTTCTTCGTCGGCGGGGCGCTGGCCAGCGCCATGACGATCTCGAAAGGCCGCGTCGAGCTGGGGAAGCTGCGCGCCGAGCCCGACGCCGACCAGCCCCTGCTCACGACCGACCGCGACAAGAGCTATCCGGCACCCGACGGCAAGCTCACCTTCGACAAGCTCTCCTCGGTCTTCGCCTCGGGCAACAAGACTCGCGACGACCAGCCGAACCACATCCGGATCGAGCGGCGCGTGCCGCGAGAGGTCGCCGAGCTCTGGGCGCACATGTGCCCGGCCCAGGTGTACGAGGTCGGGAGAGAGGACGACGACGGCACGGTCCTGGTGGATCTCGCTCCCTCGAACTGCGTCCAGTGCGGCGCGATCACCGCAAAAGGCGGAAGGCTCACGCCGCCCGAAGGAGGCTCGGGGCCCGAATACACCGTGACCTGATTTACCGCGGATTTACCCCCAAACCGCCGCAAACGGCCACAATACGGCGCATGTTCACCAGGCGATTCGTCTTCCTCGCCGGCGTGCTCGCGGCGCTGAACGTGGCGCTCTTCTTCGCGGCGCCGGGTCTCTCGCTCCGCAAGGCCATCGTGAGTCAGCTCTTCGGCCCGAGCATGGTTCGCGCAGAGGTGATCAAGAAGGACGGATCCGACTGGCGTCTCGATCGCGGCGTGATCACCTCCGTCGACAGCTCGCAGGTCACGCTGCGCGAGTTCGACGGCAAGGTCCAGCAGATTCCCCTCACGAGCGCCACCATCGTCATCCGCGATGCGACGCGGCGCCGCCTGCCGTTGAGTGCGCTGGCGAGGCGCTGGCACGTGCTCGTGACGTGGCAAACCACCGGCTCCGCCGAGTACGTCGACGTCGAGAAGATCCCGCCGCGGCGCAGTGCCGCGTTCGGATGATCGGGCCCTCCGCCGCCGCGCCTATCCTGAGGCCGTGACCGCCAAGGCAACCGGGGGTGCTCTCCTCCTCGTGGAGGACGACGACTCGATCGGGCGCCTCGTCAAGCAGTACCTCGAGCAGCAGGACGGCTGGCACGTCGTCTGGCGGCGGACCGGGGAGGAGGCGATCGCCGAGCTGCGGGGCCAGCCGGTTCGGCTCGTGGTGCTCGACATCGGGCTCCCGGGCATCGACGGCTTCGAGGTCTGCCGGCAGATCCGCGCCGGCTCGAAGGTGCCCATCGTGATGCTCACCGCCCGCGACGAGGAGCCGGACCGCGTCGCCGGGCTCGAGATCGGCGCGGACGACTACGTCTCGAAGCCCTTCTCGCCGCGCGAGCTCTCGGCGCGCATCAAGGCGATCCTCCGGCGCTCCGAGCGCCGGACCGAGGACGAGGTGCTCGCGGCCCGCGAGGTCGTCCTGCGGCGCGACTCCCACGAGGTCACCGTCGGCGGCGCGCAGATCGAGCTGACGAGCAAGGAATTCGACCTCCTCGCCTGCTTCCTCGAGCATCCGGGCATCGTCCTCTCGCGCGAGCGGCTGCTCGACCTCGTCTGGGGGATGACGTACCCGGGCGGCACCCGCACGGTCGACGTCCACGTCGCGCAGTTGCGCCGCAAGCTCGGAGACCCGGACGGGATCCGCACGGTCCGCGGCGCCGGCTACAAGCTCGTCCCGGCCTGACATGTGGGGCAGCGGCCTCCGTTCGCGGCTCTTCCAGGCGATCGGGGTCGTCGTCCTCATGTGCGTCGCGCTGACGATCGGAGTCGGCGTCGTCCTCACGCATCGCGCCGTCAACCGCGCGGCGCTGGGCGATGTCGGGCACCAGGCCGACCTGATCGCGGCGGAGCTGCAGGCGGGCGTGGTGACGGTGACGAACCTGCAAGCGCGCATCGGGCCGGCGCTCAACGAGCAGCACGAGCACGTCGTCTACGCCCCGCGGGATCTGCCCGCCTGGGCGCGGGCGCGGCTCGCGCATGGGAAGCCGGCGCAGGGGACGATGGACTTCGGGGGAGACCCCTCCTTCTTCGCCGCGCGTCAGGCGAACCCGGGCTGGCTGATCCTCGTGCGGCCGCGGAGCACCGTCGGCTCGCTCCTGTCGCCATACGTCTGGGGCCTGCTGATCGCCGCCGCGGCCGGCGGCCTCCTCGCCGCCGTCGCCGCCTTCCTCCTCGCGCGGCGCATCGCGCGGCCGGTCGACCGGGTCGCCGCCGCCGCGCGCACGCTCACGCTCGGCACGCATCCCGAGCCGGTGCCGGTCGAGGGCGCCGCCGAGATCGCGACCCTGGCCGTCTCCTTCAACGAGCTCGCCACCCAGCTGCAGCAGGCGCAGGAGGCGGAGCGGAACTTCCTGCTCTCGGTCAGCCACGAGCTGAAGACGCCGCTCACCGCGATCCGTGGCTACGCCGAGGCGGTGGAGGACGGCGCAGTCGATCCACGAGAGGCCGCGGCGACCGTCGCGTCCGAGGCGCGGCGCCTCGAGCGGCTCGTCAAGGATCTCCTCGACCTTGCGCGAATGAACCGCACCGACTTCGGCGTCACCAACTCCGAGATCGACCTGGACGAGGTGGTCGAGGATGCCGTGCGGCGCTACGAGCAGCAGGCGGCGAGCTTCGGTGTCGAGCTGCGGGCCATAGCCGACGGTCCGGCGCCGGCCGTGGCCGACGCGGACCGGGTGCTGCAGGTCGTGTCGAACCTCGTCGAGAACGCGCTCCGGCTGACGCCGCCGGGCGGCGAGGTGCGCGTCGTCACGGCCCCCGGCGTCCTCCGCGTCGAGGACACCGGCCCGGGCATCGCGGCGGACGACACGGAGCACGCGTTCGAGCGCTTCTACCTCCACGAGCGGTACGGCCGCGAGCGCCAGGTCGGGACGGGCCTCGGCCTCGCGATCGTGAAGGAGCTGACGCTGGCGATGGGCGGGAGCGTCGACGTCGAGAGCCGCCCGGGGACGCTCACCGTCTTCACCGTGCACTTCCGCGTGCCGAAGGTCGCCACGCGCGAGACACTGCCCGCGTGACGACACACTCCCGTCACGGTACGAGGTACCGTCACGAAAGCGTGACGCGGGCGGACGTCGAGGCCGCGCGCGCCCTCCTCGACGGCCGGATCCGCCGCACGCCCACGCTCGAGTCGTCCGCTCTCGGCGTCTCGCTGAAGGCGGAGCTGTTCCAGCACACGGGCTCGTTCAAGGCGCGCGGCGCGCTCAACCGGCTCGCCGCGCTCACGCCGGAGGAGCGGGAGCGCGGCGTCGTGACGTGGTCGGCCGGCAACCACGCGCAGGCGGTCGCGTGGGCGGCGGCCGAGGCCGGCGTCGACTGCCTCGTCCAGATGTGGCAGACGGCGAGCGCGTTCAAGGTGGAGGCGACGCGCGCGTACGGAGCGACCGTCGACGTGTCGTCGCCCGATCCTGCGGCGGCGTACGAGCGGACGCTCGAGGCCGTCGAGCGCGAGGGACGCGTCTTCGTCCACCCGCACTCGGATCCGCTCGTGGTCGCCGGCCACGGCACGCTCGCGCTCGAGCTGCTCGAGGACGTTCCGGAGCTCGACACCGTCGTCGTCGGAGTGGGGGGCGGCGGTCTCGTCTCCGGGATCGTCACCGCGCTCGACGGCCGGGCGCGCGTCGTCGCCGTCGAGCCGGAGCGCTCGCCTGCGTTCAGCGCGGGTCTCGAGGCCGGCGAGCCCGTCGGCGTCGGGACCGACACGATCGCCGAGGGTCTCGCTCCGCCGTTCGCCGGCGACCTCCCGCTCGAGATCTGCCGCGGGCGGGTCGAGAGCGTTCTCGTGACCGAGGACGAGATCGCGGACGGGATGCGCCTCCTCTACACGAAGGCCAAGCTCGCGTGCGAGCCTGCGGGGGCGGCGGCGGCCGGAGCGGTGGTCGCGGGCAAGGTCGAGGCGAGGCCGGGAACGGCCGTGATCGTCTCGGGAGGCAACGTGGAGCCCCGACAGGCCGCTGCTATCTTGAGCGGGCAATGAAAGCCGACATCCATCCCGAGTACGTCCTCGCAACGGTGACGTGCTCCTGTGGGAACACGTTCCAGACTCGTTCGACGAAGCCCGAGCTGCACGTCGAGATCTGCTCGCAGTGCCACCCGTTCTACACGGGCAAGCAGAAGCTCATGGACACGGGCGGTCGCGTCGAGCGCTTCCAGCGCCGCCTGGAGCGCGCGGGTCAAGCCCGACGCGGCTAGCGCCGAAGAGACACCATGGCAAACGTCGGCGGACAGGCGGTCCTCGAGGGCGTGATGATGCGCGGCCCCGGGAACTGGGCCGTCGCCGTGCGCAAGCCGTCGGGCGAGATCGCGCAGGTCTCGCGGCCGATCGACTCCGCGATGGCGCGGCACTTCTTCTTCCGGCTTCCGGTCGTCCGCGGCGTGATGGCGCTCGGCGAGTCCCTTGCGATCGGCTTCCGCGCCCTCGCCATCTCGGCGAACTACGCCGCGCAACAGGAGGGGGAGGACGGCGAGGTCGAGACCGAGCTCTCGCGTGGCGCGCTCATCTTCGCCTTCGCGGTGGCGATCGGCTTCGCCGTCATGGTCTTCAAGGTCGGCCCCGCGCTCATCACCGACGCCCTGCCGATCTCGAGCGGCGGCTGGTTCGTGATCGTCGAGGGGCTGATCCGCGTGACGATGTTCGTCGCGTACCTCGCGCTCATCTCGCTCCTGCCCGACCTGCGCCGCGTCTTCCAGTACCACGCCGCGGAGCACAAGGCGATCAACGCGTACGAGGCGGGCGAGCCGCTCGAGCCGGAGATCGTGCAGCGCTACTCGCTCATCCACCCCCGCTGCGGGACGGCGTTCCTGCTCTGGGTGATGGTGCTCGCCGTCTTCGTCTTCGCGTTCTTCGGCCGGCCCGCCTGGTACTGGCTGATCGCGACGCGGATCCTGCTGCTGCCGCTGATCGCCGGGCTCGCCTATGAGCTGATCCGGTTTGCGGGCAAGCATCAGCGGAATCGGGTGCTCATGACCCTGCTTGCGCCCGGCTTGTGGCTGCAGCGGCTCACGACGCGTGAGCCGACGCTCGACCAGCTCGAGGTCTCGATCCGCGCCCTGCACGAGGTGCTCGCGCTCGAGCAGGCGCCGGGCGAACCGTCTCTCGTGGAGGTGATGGCCTGATGGCAACGGAACGCCGGGCGGAAGTGCGCTGGCAAGGGAGCCTGCTCGAGGGCTCGGGCCGGATCGAATCGACGACGAGCGGCGCGCTGGGCGAGCTCGGCGTCACCTGGAAGGCGCGTTCCGAGGACGAGCACGGCGGCCTGACGAGCCCGGAGGAGCTGATCGCGGCCGCGCACGCGGCGTGCTTCTCGATGGCGCTGTCGTCCGGGCTCGCGAAGGGCGGCACGCCCGCGGAGGAGCTCGACACCTCGGCGACCGTCACGTTCCAGCCGGGCGAGGGCATCACGCGCATCGCGCTCACGGTCGACGGCCGGGTGCCCGGAATCGAGGCTTCCGCGTTCGAGGAAGCCGCCGAGGCCGCAAAGCAGAACTGCCCGGTCTCGCAGGCCCTCGCCGGCGTCCCCGAGATCGGCCTGACGGCCAGGCTCGCGTCCTAGACCGGGTCGATCCGTCCCGTGTGGACGTCGTAGACGAAGCCCGTCGCTCCGTACGAGTCCGGGAGCAACGGGTGGCTGCGGATCGTCTCGACGCTCTGCCGCACGCGCTCGGCCACGTCCGGGAACGGCTGGAAGTCGATCCCCTCCGACTCCGGGCCGAGCTTTGCGTGCAGCTCGTCGTTCGTGAACGTGAGCATCCCGCAGTCGGTGTGCCCGACCACGAGCACCTCCTCGGTTCCGAGCAGGTGGTGGGAGATGACGAGGGAACGGATCGTCTCGTCGTTGACGAGCCCGCCGGCGTTCCTGAGCACGTGCGCGTCGCCAAGCTCGAACCCGAGAAAGCGCATGGGGTCGAGGCGGCCGTCCATGCACGTGACCACCGCGAACTTCCTGTCGGGGCGCCGGAGCACCCCGCCATACTGCCCGACTCCTCCCAGCAGTACGCTGGCCGGCGATGGCCACGGACTTCGACAACCTCGTCGCGAACCTCGAGCGCTCGTATGAAGAGCTCCAGGCCCGAATGGCCGACCCGGCCGTCTACAACGATCACCGCGAGGCGGCGGACGTCGGCCGGCGCCTGAAGGAGCTCGAGCAGCCGTACAAGCTCGCGCAGGAGTGGGCCGTCGCGCGCGAAGACCTCGCGGCGGCCCGCGAGGATTCCGACCTCCGCGAGCTCGTCCCCGAGCTCGAGGAGCGCACCGGGCGCCTGCAGGAGGAGCTGCGGCTCGCGCTCGTCCCGACCGATCCCGCCGACCGCAAGGACGTGATCGTCGAGGTGCGCCAGGGCGTCGGCGGCGACGAGGCCGCGCTCTGGGCGGGCGACGTCTACCGGATGCTCGCGCGTTATGCCGAGCGGCGCGGCTTCAAGGTCGAGGAGCTCGAGGCGAGCGCATCGGACGGCGGCGGCTACAAGGAGGTCACCTTCGCGGTGAAGGGCGACGGCGCCTACTCCGTCTTCAAGTGGGAGGGCGGCACCCACCGCGTCCAGCGCGTGCCCGAGACCGAGAGTGCCGGACGCATCCACACGTCGACCGCGACCGTCGCGGTCATGCCCGAGGCGGAAGAGGTCGAGGTCCAGATCGATCAGAACGACCTCAAGATCGACGTCTATCGCTCGACCGGCCCCGGCGGGCAGTCCGTGAACACGACCGACTCCGCGGTTCGCATCACGCATCTCCCGACCGGCGTAGTCGTCTCGATGCAGGACGAGAAGTCGCAGCTGCAGAACCGCGAGAAGGCAATGCGCGTGCTGCGGGCGCGGCTCTACGAGCGCGGGCTCGAGCGGCAGCGGGCCGAGCTCGACGCGACGCGCAACGCGCAGATCGGCTCGGGCCAGCGGGCCGAGAAGATCCGCACCTACAACTTCCCCGAGAACCGGCTCACCGACCATCGCGTCAAGCTGACCGTCCACCAGCTCGACCGGATCCTCCAGGGCGAGCTCGACGACTTCACCGAGGCGCTGGCGACCGACGAGCGGCGCCGCGCGCTCGGGGAATGACCGGTCGCGAAGCGCTCGCCGAGGCCGAGCGCAGGCTCGCCGCGGCGGGCGTCGAAACGCCGCGAGTCGACGCGGAGTGGCTCGTCGCGCATCTCCTCGGCACGAGCCGCTCGGGCCTCGGTGCACGGCTCGACGAGAACGTGGACGGCCTGGAGCCGCTGCTCGTCCGTCGCGAGGCGCGCGAGCCGCTCGCCTACGTCCTCGCCGAGTGGGGCTTCCGGCGCCTGACGCTGAAGACGGACGCGCGGGCGCTCGTGCCTCGTCCCGAGACCGAGACGCTCGTCGAGCGGGCACTGGCGCTCGCGGCGGAGATCGAGCTGCCGCGGATCCTCGACGTCGGAGTCGGCTCCGGGGCGATCTCCCTCGCCCTCAAGGACGAGCGGCCGGACGCTCGCGTGACCGGGGTCGACGTCTCCGCGGACGCGCTCGCGCTCGCGCGCGAGAACGCCGAGCGCCTCGGGCTCGAGGTCGAGCTGCGGCTGGGCGACGGCATCGAGGCGGCGGGCGAGGGCTGGGACCTGGTCGTCGCGAACCCGCCGTACGTCGCGACCCTCGACGACGTCCAGCCTGAGCTGCACTGGGAGCCGGAGGTCGCGCTCATCGGCGAGGGCGAGCACGAGCGGCTCGCGCGCGCCGCGCGCGCCCGCTTCCTCGTCTTCGAGGTCGCAGACGGGCAGGCGCAGGGGGTGGCGGAGATGCTCGAACGGCTCGGCTGCGCGGACGTGACCGTCACGGCCGACCTCACCGGCCACGATCGCGTCGTCGCGGGAAGGCTCCCGTGATCGAGGCCGCAGTCGCCGCGCTGCGGGCCGGGCGCGCCGTGATCCTGCCGACGGACACCGTCTACGGGCTGTGCACGCTGCCCGGCAACGAGGACGTCCTCTACGAGCTCAAGGGGCGCGACCGCTCCAAGCCGGTCGCGCTGCTCACGGCGGACGTCGACGCGCTGGTCGCTGCGATTCCGGGCCTCCACCGTGACGTCCTCGAGCGGTACCTCCCGGGCCCGTACACGCTCGTCGTCGGAGAGCCGTCCGTCGGCGTTCGCGTCCCCGGCCTGCCGGAAGCCGCGGCAGCTGTCGTCCGCGCCGTAGGCATGGTCGCCGCGACGAGCGCGAATCTCTCGGGCGGTCCGGACCCGCGGCGCGTCGAGGACGTCCCGGCTGAGATCCGCTCGGCGTGCGGCGCGATCGTCGACGCGGGCGAGCTGCCCGGGGTTCCTTCCACCGTGATCGACCTCACGGGCGGCGAGCCTCGCGTCCTCCGGCAGGGCGCCGGCCCGCTTCCCGAGTAGCATCCACCTCGTGGCGACGACGCAGGCGACGTTCCAGCAGCTGAAGCACGCCGGCCTCGACGAGATCGATCCCGAGATCGCGGGCCTGATCGGCGACGAGCTCGAGCGCCAGCGGGGGCAGATCGAGTTGATCGCGTCGGAGAACTTCACGTGGCCCGCGGTGCTCGAGGCGGTGGGCTCGGTGCCGACGAACAAGTACGCGGAGGGCTACCCGGGGCGGCGCTACTACGGCGGCTGCGAGGTGATCGACGAGATCGAGCAGCTCGCGATCGACCGCGCCAAGGAGCTCTTCGCCGCCGAGCATGCGAACGTGCAGCCGCACGCGGGCGCGCAGACGAACATGGCCGTCTATGCCTCCGTGATGGCGCCGGGGGACACGCTGATGGCACTCGCTCTGAACCAGGGCGGCCACCTGACGCACGGCCACAAGGTCAACTTCTCGGGCCGTCTCTACAACGTCGCGCACTACGAGGTCTCGCGCGAGACGATGACCGTCGACTACGACGACGTGCTCGCCAAGGCGAAGGAGGCTCGGCCGAAGGTGATCGTGTGCGGCGGCTCCGCCTATCCGCGCACGGTGGAGACCGACCGCTTCCGCGCGATCGCCGACGAGGTGGGCGCGCTGCTCCTGTGCGACATGGCCCATTTCGCGGGGCTCGTCGCGGCCGGGCTGCATCCGAATCCCGTCGAGCACTGCGACTTCGTCACCTCGACGACGCACAAGACGCTCGCCGGGCCGCGCGCGGGCTTCATCCTCTGCCGCGAGGAGCACGCGAAGGCCCTCGACTCGGCCGTGATGCCGGGAATGCAGGGCGGGCCGCTCGAGCACACGATCGCAGCGAAGGCGACGTGCTTCCGGATCGCGATGACCGACGCCTTCCGCGAGTACCAGGCACAGATCCGCCGCAACGCCGACGCGCTCGCCCGGACGCTGCTCGAGGGCGGGCTCTCGCTCGTCACCGGCGGCACCGACACCCACCTCATGCTCGTCGACCTGCGCGACTCGGAGTGGACGGGCAAGGCGGCCGAGGAGCGGCTGCACGAGATCGCCGTCACCGTCAACCGGAACACCGTGCCGTTCGACGAGCGGTCGCCGTTCGTCACGTCGGGAATCCGGCTCGGCTCGCCGGCGATGACGATGCGCGGCTTCGACGAGGACGACTTCTCAGAGGTCGGGCGGATCATCTGCGAGGCGCTGACCGAGTCGCCGGACCTCGACGGCCTCCGCGGCCGGGTCGCGGCCCTCTGCGCGAAGCGGCCGCTCTACGAGGGGTTCCGCGGCCACACGACGTACGTCGCTTGAGCGAACCGCGTCTCACCGTGGTCGGGCATCCGCTCGTCCAGCACAAGCTCAGCTACCTCCGCGACAAGGACACGCCGACCGTCCACTTCCGCAAGCTCGCGAACGAGATCACGCTCCTCCTTACGTACGAGGCCACGAAGGACATGGCCACCGAGACGACGGAGATCGAGACGCCGCTCGAGCGGATGACGGCGCAGCGCATCTCGGGCAAGAAGGTCGCCGTGTGCCCGGTGCTGCGAGCCGGCGTCGGGATGCTCGACGGCGTCCTTTCGCTCGTCTCGAGCGCGCGCGTCGGGTTCGTCGGGATGTACCGGGAAGAGGAGACGCTCGAGCCCGTCCAGTACTACCTCAAGCTGCCCGACGACCTGTCCGAGCGGGACGCGATCATCCTCGACCCGATGCTCGCGACCGGCCACTCGAGCTGCGCTGCGATCGGAGCGGTGAAGGAGGCGGGCGCGCAGTCGGTGACGCTCGTCTGCATTGTCGCCGCGCCGCCGGGGATCGAAGAGGTGCACCGGCAGCATCCGGACGTCCACGTCGTCTGCGCCGCGGTCGACCGCGACCTGAACGAGCGCGGCTTCATCGTCCCGGGCCTCGGCGACGCCGGCGACCGCCTGTACGGGACGAAGTAGCGCGGTCTGCGAGGGGCTCAGTTGTATGAGCCGGCGAGGGTCGCCAAGGCCAACAGGCCGACGAACAGCGCGACCGTGCCCGCAACCACGATCAGGACGCCCGTGACCCGGGTACGGGACGACCAGGCCGAGCTCGTGACGAGCCAGACCCCCAGACCCAGGGGAATCAGGCCCAGGGCGGCAGCCGCGAGACCCGCGTAAAACGGGGAGAGGGCCGCAAGCAGACCGCACATCCCTATGGCGATGACGCGGCGCACGTCGCCCGCCCGACCGGCTCCCAAAGTGTCAGCCGGTCTCGGTCTCGTTGCACGTGGGATAGGGCTTTCCGGCGACGGGGCTGACGCGGCCGCGCTTGGCGTTGGTCGAGATCTGGACGACCTGGTCACGGCGGAGGTCGACGGTCACCCACAGCGCCGTCACGCCCGTGGCCTGGAGGTGAGCCCAACCGGCGGCGTAGGGAGTCGCGCAGGTTCCGTGCGAGGGAGCGTCGGGAGTGAGCACGATGTACGGCAGGTCGGCGTCGACCGCGACAGGGCGCTTCAGCTTGTACCCGAGCCAGGCCGTTCCGTTCCTCGGCGTCCTCGAGCCTCCCACCGTCCCGAAGCGTTGTCCGTGGCCGCTCAGCACGAGCCGGGCGACAGTGGGGTTCGAGGCTGCGATCCGTTCCGCTGCTCGCGCCACCGCAGGTGGAGAGCCTCCCCACCACGACGGGACGCCTCCGATGACCGCCGCCGACCCGACCGCCGGCCACCTCGACGACGGGCCGAACGCGAACGCGCGGCGCTCCGGCCCGCGCAGAACCAGGAACAGCACCACCGCGGCGACGAGCACGACGACGAGGACCGTGAGCTTCACGACCGGATCGCGCAGCCCGTAGAAGACGCGGTGCCGTTCCTCCCACGCCGAAACACGCCGCTTTACGGTGGCGCTCTCGAACACGCTCACCGTTCGATCGTACCCGGGCGACCGCCACGATCACCTCCGATTGACGGTCGTGGCGCGGAGTGGGATCGTGCGTCTGTGGCCGTCCCGATCTTGCCCGTCCGCGTCATCCGGGAATACCAGCGGATCGTGCTCTTCCGGCTCGGCCGCTGCGTCGGGACGCGCGGCCCGGGCATCGTCTTCCTCATCCCGCTCGTCGACCGCCCCGCGATCGTCGACCTGCGCGAGCTCTTCCTCGAGATCCCCCACCAGACGGCGATCACGAAGGACAACGCGCCGATCTCGATCGACTTCATCATCTTCTACCAGGTCGTCGACGCCGTCGATTCCGTGATCAAGGTGCAGAACTTCGCCGGCGCGGCTCAGAACGTGGCGGCGACGACGTTGCGGAGCGTGGTCGGCGACATGTCGCTCGACGACGTCCTCTCGAAGCGCGACGAGATGAACACGCTCCTCGCGGCGAAGCTCGACGAGATCACCGAGCGGTGGGGCGTGAAGGTGACGAACGTCGAGGTGCGGGAGATCAACCCGCCGGCGAACGTCCAGGAGGCGATGACGCGGCAGATGTCCGCGGAGCGGACGCGCCGAGCGGTCGTCACCGAGGTCGAGGGCACGAAGCAGGCGGCTGTCACCGTGGCCGAGGGAGAGAAGCAGGCCGCGATCCTCACCGCCGAGGGCGAGCGGCAAGCCGCGATCCTGCGGGCCGAGGGCTTCGCGCTCGCGCTCCAGAAGATCTTCGAGGTCGCCGAGGGCGTCGATCACAACACGATGCGCCTGCAATACCTCGACGCCCTGAAGACGATCGGCGCGTCGGACGCCACGAAGCTCGTCGTCCCGTTCGAGCTCGGCGAGCTCCTCGCCGGATTCACCCGCAAGCACGAGCAGGCGCTGTGACCCACGACCGGACGCAGATCGAGCAGCTCGCAGGCTTCTACACGTAGGCGTCGTGCAGTCCCGTCGCGCCGAGTCTCGCGGCCATTACGACCCGGCCGACTAGGCGGGTCGCCAGGCGGTCGCGGAAACTTGGCGACACGAGCGTCGGCTAGCGAACGCCGAAGAGCGAGTTGAGATCGCTGTTGCCGGGCAGGTCGGCCAGCCGCGAGAACGTGCCCTCGCCGGCAATCTCGTTCGCGGCGTCGAGCGCGGCGGCCCAGGCAACCCGGGCGAGCGAGCCGCCGACGCTCACGCGGCGGACACCGAGGGCCGCCGCATCCGCAACCGTGATGAACGGCGCGGGGACGAGGAGGTTGACCGGCTTGGGGGCGACCGCGGCGACGATCGCCGACACCTGCTCGATCGTCGTGACGAACGGCGCGTAGAGGCAATCTGCCCCCGCCTCGGCGTACGCCTGCAGCCGGCGGATCGTCTCCTCGAGGTCCGGCCGGCCCACGACGAACCCCTCCGAGCGGCCGGTGAGGACGACTCGGGTAGCGCTCTCGTCGATCGCCTGCCGCGCCGCCCGGATCCGCTCGACGGCGAGCTCGAAGGGATAGAGCGGCTGGCCGGCGTCGCCGGTGGAGTCCTCGATCGACAGGCCGCAGATCCCGGTCGCCGCCGCAAGCTTCACGTTCTCCGCGACCCCGTCCGGCTCGCGCGCGAAGCCGTCCTCGAAATCCGCGTTCAACGGGACGGAGACCGCACCGGCGATCTGCCGCAGATGCTCGAGTGCCTCGTCGCGGCGAACCCCGTTGTCGGGGCGACCCTGCGTCCAGGCGAAGCCGGCACTCGTCGTCGCGAGCGCCGGAAACCCCAGCTGCTCGAGGGCGATCGCGCTGCCGACGTCCCACGGGTTCGGCATCACGAAGCAGCCCTCGGTGTGGAGCCGGTGGAACGCCTCGACCTTTCCGCTCTGCGACGTCACGGCCTGAATAGTCGCTTCTCGGCCCCGAGATGTGAAGGCCACTCGAGGCGATCCAGGCCCGAGAAGCGGAGATAGGCCCGGAGCGCGTCGCGCATCGCGTCTGCGAATCCGGGGGCGCGGCCGGGTGCGAGCTCCTCCCACCAGAGGCCGAGCACCTCGACGCAACCGCGCTCGCGGTCGATCCGCGGCTCGATCCGCCCGACGAAGCGGTCGCGGTAGACGAGCGGGAGCACGTAGTAGCCCCAGCGGCGCTTCTCCGGCTTGAAGAAGCCCTCCCACACGAACTCGAAGCCGAACAGCTTGTCGAGCAGGGCCGTGTCCCAGAGGAGCGAGTCGAACGGGGCGATGAACGCGACGGAGGAGGACGGCTCCGGCGGCGCCTCGAGCAGCTCGAGCTCGTCGGGCAGGACGAAGCGCTTGCCGCGCAGGCCCTCGACCTCGACGGGCACGAGCTCGCCGCGCTCGACGAGCTCCTTGTGCAGAGCCCGGCGCACGTCGGGATCGGCGATCCGGGCGAACGTGCCGCCGGCGCCGCCCGCGCCCAGCAGGCCGTGCGCCCGGTACCGCGAGAGGAGCTTGTGCCGGAGCTGCTCTCGTTCCGGCACGTCCCGCGCGAGGAGCTCGGCCGGGAGCAGCCGCTCGATGACGTCGTAGAAGCGGACGTTGCCCTCGCGCCGCGCCAGCCCGATCGAGCCGGCGACCGTGTGCGCCTCGAGTACCGAGCGCACGGCGTTCTCCGGCATTCCGAACCAGTCCTTGGTGGCGCCGCTCCGGCGCTCGAAGTCGGCCGAGGAGAGCGGCCCCTCGGCCCGGAGCCGCTCGAGCACCTGCTCGGCGACGTCGGCGTTGTCCGCGAGCGCCGCCGCATGGAAGCGCGGCCCCTTGCGGCCGGCGTTGACGCGATACCACGGGAACTCGTCCGCCGGGATGAACGACAGCGCCTTGTTCGTCGTCTCGAAGATCTCGCGCCGGCGGTACAGCTCGTCGCACCACGCGGGCTCGTAGCCGTCGACCCGCGCGTGCAGCATCAGGTCGTGGTTCCGGCCGGCGACCGCGATCGGGTCGAACTGGATGGAGCCGAGGCGCCGGATCACCTCGAGCACCGCGTCCGGTCCTCCGTGCAGCGACCGGGCCGGCGCGAGGAAGTGCCGCGCGACGAGGAACCGGCGCGCCGCCCCGGCGGTGACCTTCACTCCGTCAGGAGAGCTGCTCGAGCCCGTCGGCGACCCAGGCCCGGAGCTCGTCGGACTTCACGAACGTCGCGTCGTCCGCCTCGGCGCGGGCGAGAACGTCGTCAGCGGACGCACCGGCCTGCAGGCCGGCGTAGAGATAGATCAGGGCCGACGAGCGAGGCCCCGTCCGGCAGGTGACCAGGGTCGGTCTCGGCAGCTCGTCGAGCGCCGCGATCTGCCGGCGAGCCAGGTCGAGGTCGAGTGGAGTCGGCGGATCGGAGACGACGTTCGCCGCCACGGGCACGGCGCGCTCGACGTCCGCGTACGAGATGCCTCCCTCCATCGATGCGAACTCCTCGCCGCAGAGGAAGAGCCACGACGCCGCTCCCTTCTTGCGCGCGAATGCCTCGGGATCGGCGACCAGGCCGCGGTTGTTCATCAGGTCGGTCGGCCCCTCGAAGGCGGTCATGCGTCCGATCCTATGCCTCCGGCGGCGGCACGCCATATCGTCTTTCGTCCGTGTCGACCGCTCCGCTCGAGCTCACCCGCGACCAGATCCTCGCGTTCCGCCGCCGGGTCGGCGCGCTCGACGAACGCCTGCCAGGCGGCGCCCGGTCGCTGCGGCGGGCCGCGTGGGCGGGGCTGACCGACAGCGTGCCGCGGGCGGCGCTCCTCTCGATCCACGCGCGCGTCGAAGGGGCGCGTCCCTCGACCTGGGAGGATCGTTCGCTCGTCCACGTCTGGGGGCCGCGCTTCAGCACGTACCTCGTCCCCGCGCGCGACCGCGGGATCTTCACGCTCAGCCGCTACCCCGACGCCGCGCATGGCCGCGGCGTCGCCGACGAGATGGCAGCCCGCGTGCATGCGTACCTCGCGGGCCGCCGGCTGCCCGACGGCCTCGTGCAGAGGGAGCTCGGCATCGGCAACGCGATCAAGTACGCCGCGACGACCGGGACCGTGCTGATCCGCTGGGACGGAGCGCGGTCGCCGGCCGTGTGGACGGTTCCGGCGCCCGAGATCGAGCCTCGCGAAGCGCGCCGGGAGCTCGCCCGTCGGTACCTCCACGTCCTCGGTCCCGGCACTTCGACTGGGTTCTCGGCGTGGGCCGGTCTCGGAGGCCCGGCAGCCCGCGCGACGTTCGACGAGCTGGCCGATTCGCTCGTCGCGGTGCGGACGGCGGTCGGGGACGCCTGGATCCTCGCGCGGGACGAGCCCGGTTTCCGCGAGTCGCCGGGGCCGCCGGCCGCCGCGCGCCTGCTGCCGAGCGGCGACACGTATTTCCTCTTCTGGGGCGCGGACCGCGAGCTGCTGGTTCCCGACCCCCGGCGGCGGGCCGAGCTCTGGACGTCACGCGTCTGGCCGGGTGCCGTCCTCGTCGCGGGGGAGATCGTCGGGACGTGGCGGCGGGCTCGGGCGCAGCTGTCGGTTCAGCCCTGGCGCCGTCTCACCCGCGCGGAGCGCGATGCCGTCGAGGCCGAGGCACGCTCCCTGCCGTTGCCGGGTGTCGACGGCGAGATCGCGCTCGGCTGGAACAGCTGACCGTGGTTGGTTCGTTTCCCCGTTCATGAAGACACGTCTGGTGGGCATCAACCACGTCGCGCTGCAGGTGGACGAGATCGAGGAGTCCGTCGCCTTCTATACGGAGCTGTTCGAGCCGACGGCCGTCGACCGGAGCGTGCCCGGTGCGGCGTTCATCCGGATGGGCGACCAGTTCATCGCCCTCTTCGAGCGCGGCCCGCGCACGGAGGAGCCGCATTTCGGGCTCGTCGTCGACGACAAGGAGGCAGCCCGCGCGGCACTCGAGCAGGCGGGAGTGGAGATGCCGCCGGGGCGGTTCACCGACTTCCGCGACCCGAGCGGCAACCTCCTGCAGCTCGTGCAGTACGACGAGATCCAGTTCACGAAGACCGAGCGCATCCTCGAGGGGATGGGCCTCGAGCTCACGAAATCCGAGCGGGCGCTCGACGAGCTGCGCGAGACAGGTCTCGCCGACTAGAGCACGAAGTACGCTGACGGCGTGCTTGCGGCGACCGGCCCGCACCTCAGCGTCCTCGACGAGCTCGGCGATCACCTCGACGTCCTGTGGGGGGCGCTCGTCGCCGTCGCCGTCGTCGTGCTGCTGACGCCCGCGGTTGGGGGGATGGCGCGCCGGTTCGGCGTCGTCGACGCCCCGGGCGGCAGGCGCGTGAACCAGCTGCCCGTGCCCCGCCTCGGCGGGCTCGCGCTCTTCCTCGGCCTGCTCGTGCCAGCACTCGCCTTCCTGCACGGGACACACCAGAACCGTGGGCTGCTGCTCGGCGCCGCGGTTGCGGTGACGATCGGGATCGTCGACGACTTCCGCGGGCTTCCCTGGTACGCGAAGCTCGGCGGCCAGGTCGCCGCGGCCGCCGTCCCCGCCGGCTTCGGCGTCTGGGTCGACCGCTTCACGTTCCCCTTCCTCGGCGTCCACACCCTGCCGTCGGGGATCGGCATCCCGCTCACGATCGTCTGGATCGTCGCGATCATGAACATGGTCAACTTCCTCGACGGGCTCGACGGGCTCGCGGCGGGAGTTGCGGGGATCGCCGGTCTGACGTTCAGCGTGATCGCGCTCTCGCTCGGGAAGGTCGACGCGGCGATCCTCTCGGCCATCGTGTTCGGCGCGTGCGTCGGCTTCCTGCGGCACAACTTCTACCCGGCGCGCATCTTCATGGGCGACTCCGGCGCACTGCTGCTCGGCTACGTGCTGGCCGCGGTATCCGTGCAGGGGCTGCTGAAGACGGCCGCGGTCGCAGCGCTGTTCTTCCCGCTGCTCGTCCTCGCCGTCCCGATCGTCGACACGACATTCGTCGTCGTGCGCCGGCTCAAGCACGGCGAGCGGGTCTTCGAGGCCGACCAGGCCCATCTACACCACCGCTTCCTGCGGCGCGGCTTCTCGCAGCGGCGCGCGGCCGTGACGATCTGGTGCTGGTGTATGACGCTCGCCGCCGCCGCGTTCGCGACGCGATTCGTCCCGTTCCGCGCCCACGGCGTCTGGCATCCGTGGTGGACGCTGCTCGCCGCGGCGATCGGGCTCGTGGCGGTGCTCTTCTCGGTCTACGTCGTCTACGTGCTCGAGATCGTGAAGCTCGGCAACCGGATCCAGCGGCGGCGCAAGCCCGACGACCCGTTGCGCAAGATCGCCTAACGTCGCTCGACGAAGCTCGCGAGCAGCTCGTTGAACGGCGCCCCGAGCCGCTGGACCGAGTGGCCCATGCCGGGCAGGATCGCGCGCTCGGCGCCGAGGCGCTCCGCGAGGGCGTCGCAGACCGCCTCGAACGCGGCGCTGTGGCCGCCCGAGACGACGAGCTTGCGGAACGGTGCTCGCGCGAGGTCGTCGAGCGGAATCTCCGCCTCGGCCGGCGAGCGCTCGACCATCAGCGTGCGAGCGCCCTGTAGGAGCTCGGGCGTGAAGGTGCCGGGTGGGGTGGACGAGCCGACGATGGAGAGGAAGCCGCGCAGGAAGTCGCCCGGATCGCGCGGCGCGGATTGCGCCCAGAGCTCGTCGATCCTGCGCACGAACTCCTCGACGGCCGGGTTGCCGCGCGCCGCGCCGAAGGCGGGCGGCTCGACGACCGTCACCGAATGCAGGAGGTCCGGGCGCCGCGCGGCGAGCAGCAGGGCGATCACGCCGCCGTACGAGTGGCCGACCAGATGGGTGCCCGGCTCGAGGAATTGCTCGAACCAGACCGCCTCGTCCTCGAAATCCACGCGATCGACATCCGGTCCCGGCGGGAAGCCCCGCCGGTTCGGCGCCGCGATCGCGAATCGCTCTCCGAGGGGTTTCTGGGCGCTCCAGGTCAGGTCCGAATTGACGACCGAGCCGTGAACGAACAAGAGGCGTGTTTGGCTATCCATGCGGCTTTCGGGTGTCACAAAGTACCCCCTCGCGGACCCTTCCACGCTGCTATTCTCGCCCCGGATGCAGGGGACCCCACGCTCGTCGTTCCAGCCCGTCGAAGCGGGTGCGGTGTTGGCCGGCACGGTAGGTGCATGCGGCGGCGCGGGCGCGCTCGCCGGCTGGGCCGCCGGCAACGCCGGTTACGGGGCGCTCGCGGGCGTCGTCGTCGGGCTTCCCGCGGGCGTTTTCGCGGTCTATCGCAGGTTCAAGGGCTACTTCTCGTGATGTCCGGACTGCTGTCCACGCCGCGCCCGGTTCCCGGACGCCGAGCGCCCACGCTCGCAGGAGCCGGAGTCGTCGCGCTCGCGCTGCCCGTCTTTCTCGTCGCGGGCTTCCCGCTCGGCGGCTGGGCGCTCGCGGCCGTGCTGTGGGCGGCCGGTGAAGTGCTCGGGTGGTGGCTCGCGCGGCTGCCGCTCGGAGCCGACCACCTCGGCTTCTCGGGGCTCGCGGCGCTCGCGCACTCGTTCCGCGGGATCGGCGTGATGATCGTGCTGCTCGTCGTGACCGTCGCGAACCGGGACGTCGGGATCGCGGCCGTCGTCGTCTACGCGCTCGCGTACTCGCTCTCGCTCGGCGTCTCGCTCGTCGAGTACTTCGGCGGGGAGAAGCTCGGATGAGCGCCGTGCTCGCGGCCGGGTCGTTCGACCCTGCGAAGGAGTTCGAGCTCAAGCAATGGATCGGGATCCACCTCGGCCCGATCGACATGTCGATCAACAAGGCCGTCGTCTATCTCGCGATCTCCGCGGCGCTGACGATCCTGCTCGGTCTCCTCACGATGCGCAGCAAGCTCGCGCTCCTGCCCGGGCGGCGGCAGACGGTGGGGGAGGCGATCTACGAGCTCGCCCAGACGCAGATCGCCGAGCAGGGCCTGCCGTCGAAGGCGATCGGCCGCTGGTTCCCCTACGTCGCGTCCCTGTTCCTGTTCATCTTCACGATGAACATGGTCGGCTTCATCCCGTTGCCGCTCACGGGGGACACGTGGCACGGCGTGCCGACGTGGGGGATCTACGCCGTCACCTCGCAGCTCTCGGTCACGCTCGTGCTCGCGATCCTCAGCGTGCTGTTCACCCACATCGAAGGCGTCCGCTACAACGGGCCCGGCTACTTCAAGAGCTTCGTCCCGGCCGGCGTGCCGAAGGGGATGATCGGCCCCATGGCGCTGCTCGAGACGATCTCGCACGTCTTCCGCGTGATCAGCCTCAGCGTCCGGCTCTACGCGAACATGCTCGCCGGGCACATGCTGATCCTCGTCTCGATCGGCCTGCTCTTCATCCTCAGCGGCATCACCTTCTGGATCGTCGCCGTCGTCTCGCTCCCGATCGGAATCGCGTTCTACTTCTTCGAGGTCGTGATCGTGGTCACGATCCAGGCGTTCATCTTCTCCGCGCTCACGGCCATCTACATCGGCACGGCGATCGAGCCGGCCCACTAAGGAGGAAACGGTGCTCCACCTGCTCGCTGCAACCTCAAGCACGATCAAAGCCGCGCAGGCGCTCGGCTTCGGCCTCGGGATGGGGCTTGGCTCGCTCGGCGCCGGCATCGGCATCGGCACGGTCTTCGCCTCGATGATCCAGTCGGTCGCCCGCCAGCCCGAGCTGCGCGGCGAGCTGCAGGGGATCATGTGGCTCGGCTTCGCCCTCACCGAGGCCGTAGTGTTCTACGGCCTCGTCGGCGGGTTCCTCGGCTTCGTGCTCGTCAAGTAGATGCTCGTCGCCGCCTCCAGCCCGCTCACCAAGCTCATTCCGGGGCTGATGATCTGGACGATCATCTTCTTCGTCATCGTGTTCCTGGTCCTGCGGAAGTACGCGTTCGGCGCGATCCAGAAGCAGATCGACGATCGGCGCGAGCATATCCAGCGGTCGATCGAGGCTGCGGACGAGGCGCGGGACGAGGCGCAGCGGCTGCTCGAGGAGCACCGCAAGCTGATCGCCGACGCGCGCGGCCAGGGCGAGGCGATCCTCGCCGAGGCGCGCAAGACGCGCGAGTCGATGGAGCAGCGCATGCGCGAGGAGACGGAGTCGGAGCGCCAGCGCAGGCTCGAGGAGACGCGGAAGGAGATCGCCGCAGAGACCGCGCGCGCGCTCGCGCAGATCCGCGCCGAGGTCGCCGACCTCACGCTCGAGGCCGCCTCGCGCGTGGTCGGCCGCACGCTCGACGCCGAGCGCGACCGCGAGCTCATCTCCGAGGCGATCGCAGGCCTCGATTTCTCGCGGCTCGAGGAGTCGGCATAGCCGTCGCGCAGCGCATCTACGCCGAGGCGCTCTTCGGAGCGGCCAAGGACGCGGGCCGGCTCGCGCAGGTGCACGAGGCGCTGAGCGACTTCGCGGCGGCGATGGCCGAGTCGCCGGAGCTGCGTGCCGTCCTCCGCAACCCGCAGCTCGAGTCGACCGCGAAAGCGTCGATCCTCGCCGATCTCGCCGGCGGCGACGAGCCGCTGTTCACGCACTTCCTCCAGGTCGCGGCGCAGAAGGGCCGGGCGGGCGAGCTCGAGGAGATCGCGAGGGAGTTCGAGCGGCTGATGGCGCGCGAGGAGCGGCGGCTCACCGTCGAGCTGACGACGGCGCGCGAGCTCTCGGACGCCGAGGCGAAGTCGATCCTGAAGCAGATCGAGGACGCGGCCGGGCGCAAGGTCGAGGCGACGCAGAAGGTCGACCCGAGCCTCGTCGGCGGCATCGTCCTGCAGGCCGGCTCGCTGCGGGTCGACGCGAGCGTGCGCGGAAGATTGGAACGACTGAGAAACGAACTCGTGAAGACATGAGGGAGCTGAGAGCGCCGTGAAGCTGAGACCGGAAGAGATCACATCGATCCTGCGCGAGCGGATCGAGCAGTACGACGTCGAGACCGACCTCGCCGAGGTCGGCACCGTCCTCCAGATCGGCGACGGCATCGCCCGCGTCTACGGGCTCGAGAACGCCGGCTCGCTCGAGATGCTCGAGTTCGAGCACGGTGTCACCGGCCTCGCCTTCAACCTCGAGGAGGACGACGTCGGCGTCGCGCTCTTCGGCGAGTGGGAGCAGGTCAGCGAGGGCGAGCCGGCCCGGCGCACCGGCAAGGTCGCGAGCGTGCCGGTCGGCGAAGCGCTGCTCGGCCGCGTGGTCGACCCGCTCGGCAACCCGCTCGACGGGCGCGGCCCGATCGACGCATCCGAGACTCGTCCGCTCGAGTTCAAGGCGCCGGGGGTGGTCGAGCGCCAGCCGGTGAAGGAGCCGCTCATGACCGGCATCAAGTCGATCGACTCGATGACCAACGTCGGCCGCGGCCAGCGCGAGCTGATCATCGGCGACCGCTCGACGGGCAAGACCGCGATCCTGATCGACACGATCCTCAACCAGCGCGACACCGACGTGCACTGCATCTACGTCGCCGTCGGCCAGAAGGCGTCGACTGTCGCAGGCATCTACGAGCGGCTGCGCGAAGAGGGCGCGATGGAGTACACGACGATCGTGTCGGCGGCCGCGCACGAGGCCGCGCCGATCAAGTGGATGGCGCCGTTCGCCGGCTGCGCGATGGGCGAGTACTTCCTCTTCGACGGCAGGCACGCGCTCGTCATGTACGACGACCTCTCGAAGCACGCGGACGCGTACCGTCAGCTCTCGCTGCTGCTGCGCCGCCCGCCGGGCCGCGAGGCGTTCCCCGGCGACGTCTTCTACCTCCACTCGCGGCTGCTCGAGCGCGCCTGCAAGCTCAACGAGGAGAACGGCGGCGGCTCGCTCACCGCGTTGCCGGTCATCGAGACCCAGGCGGGCGACGTCTCGGCGTACATCCCGACGAACGTGATCTCGATCACCGACGGCCAGATCTTCCTCCAGTCGGAGCTCTTCTACTCGGGTGTCCGTCCGGCGGTGAACGTCGGCACCTCGGTCTCGCGCGTCGGCTCCTCGGCGCAGACGAAGGCGATGAAGAAGGTCGCCGGCCGCCTGCGCCTCGATCTCGCCCAGTACCGCGAGCTCGAGGCGTTCGCGCAGTTCGGCTCCGAGCTCGACCGCGCGACGCAGCAGGCGCTGACGCGCGGCGAGAAGATGGTCGCGACGCTGAACCAGCCGCAGTACGACCCGTGGCCGATGGAGGAGCAGGTCGTCGCGATCTACGCCGGCAACGAGGGGTACCTCGACGAGATCCCGACGGCGCAGGTCTCGCGGTTCCAGGAGGAGCTGCGCGAGCACATGCGCGCGGAGAAGTCGATTTACGAGGAGATCCGCGAGTCGGGCGACCTGCCGGACGAGCTCGCCGAGAAGCTGAAGGGCGAGCTCGAGAAGTTCAAGAACGGCTTCAACGTCGAGGGCGACGAAGCCGTCACCTGAGCCGTGGCCTCGCTCCAGGACCTCCGGCGGCGGATCTCATCCGTCCGCAACACGCGCAAGATCACGAAGGCGCTCGAGCTCGTCGCCGGCGCCAGGCTGCGGCGCGCGCAGAGCCGCATCGAGGAGATGCGCCCGTATGCGGACCGGATGCAGGAGCTCATGGTCGGCACGGCGCGGGCCGCCTCCTCGATCCGGAACCTCGCGCTGCTGCAGCAGCGGGACGAGATCCGGCGCGTCGCCTTCGTCGTCGTCACCGGCGACCGCGGCCTCGCCGGCCCGTTCAACGGGCAGGTCTTGCGGCGCGCGTTCGAGCTGGAGCGCCAGGCACGATCCGAGGGCCAGGAGGTGACGTGGCTCGCCGTCGGCCGCAAGGGCGCCTCGACGCTGCGCTTCCGCCGTTACGAGGTGACGGCCCAGTGGGCGGGGTTCGCCGACAAGCCGACCTACCACGACGCGCAGGTTGTCGGCCACAAGCTCGCCGAGCTCTACGAGGCGCAGGAGGTCGACCGCGTCGTCCTGGTCTACAACACCTTCGAGTCGGCGCTCGTCCAGCGGGTGACGACGACCGACCTGCTTCCGATCCGCGAGGAGGTGCTCGCCGGCGAAGAGCGCGCGGGCGGCGCGAACGGCGAAGGCGGCGCGAGCGCCGACTTCATCTACGAGCCGGAGCCGGAGGAGATCCTCCAGCGGCTGCTGCCCGTCTATCTCGAGACCGAGATCTACCGCGCGCTGCTCGAGTCGGCGGCCGCGTTCCTCGCCTCGCAGATGACGGCGATGCGGAACGCGTCGAAGAACGCCGGCGAGCTGATCGACAACCTCACGCTGTCGCTCAACCGCGCCCGCCAGGCGGAGATCACGCAGGAGATCCTCGAGGTCGTCGCCGGCGCGGACGCGCTGAGCGGCTAGTCCGCGGCTCGGCGTTTGGTGCGGACGAGGCGCCCGCCGCCAACTTGCCGGAGCCGCAGCGACCATCATCCGAGGTGACGGTTCTGCGGGCAGCGCCGTATCTTTGAGGCGAATGCACGTCTTCGAGTCGGCGCTTCCGGCCGTATGCCTCGTCCTTGTCGTGTCGGCCTGCGCTAGCAGCCATCACGCCGCCGAGCCACCTATGCCGGGGACCGTTCCTTCGACGCCCGGCGACATCGATATCGCGCGGGTGCAGGCGTCGTTCTGGGGCAGGGGATTCCAGTTCTTCCCGAACGGCCAGACCCGGATCGGCTGCCGTATTCCGGGACCCGCCGGCATTGGGATCGAAGGGACCTGCCAGACGCACGTAACCCTCAGCCGCAGCCTCGGGACCAGAGCGGTCGTGACGTTCACCGAGTTCTGGCCCGCCCGGAGGTTTCGCACCCACGGCCCGCCGCGAGGCACCTTGTGCCACACCTGGCACTTCGCCGTCGACAAGGGTGGCCGCGTAGTCCGCCTTGGCGACAGCGGAGCCTTCCCGCCGCAAGCGTCGGACTAGACCCGACATCTTCGGGTCAGGCGCTCAGCGGAGGTCAAGGCCCGACGACGTCGACTCGGCCGTGCTTGAAGCAGATTGCCAGGCGTCTGCCGCTGACGATGCCGTAGTCCCAGCAGTCGGGGTTTCGCGGGTTTACCTCTGACGACACGTAATGGGCGGCCGAGGCTGGCGCGCACTGCCTCGGCCGTCATGCCGACGGTAACGGTTCCCCGGCGACCCCCACTCGCGCACCCGTAGTGGCGAGCGTGAGCATCAGTGTGGCCGCCGCGAGCCGAAGGAGTCGTGGCACTGCGACCCGCTCAGGGATCTGGGTCGTCAGCTGCCGACCCCGGCCGCGTTGTGCCACTAGGGCTGCTTGACCTGCGGGCGGAGCGCGTCCTCGAGGAGCTGGATCACGGTCTCGACGTCGGTCTCGTCGCCGCCGGCGACACGCAGCGCGAGGCCGTTGATGACCATCGTCGCGAACCGCACCAGATGGATCCAGTCGACGTCGGTGCGGAAGGCGCCGGTCTCGGCCTGCTCCCGGAACCAGTCCGCGAGCGCCGGCCGCTGCTCCTCCCACCGGCTCTCGAGGCGGCGCACGAAGTCCTCGTCGCGCCTCAGCCGGGATTCCGTCTCGATCAGGACGGCCAGGAACTCCGGATCCTCGCTCGCGATCTGTCGCAAGGTCTCGGCCAGGCCCTCAGTGGCAATCAGCTCGATGTAGCGGCGGTTGACGTCCGCGGCCACGGCTCCGAACAGGTCCGTCTTCCCATCGAAGTAGTGGAAGATCGCGCCGCGGGAGAGCCCGGTCGCCTCTTCGAGCCGCGCGACCGTGGCGCCGTCGTAGCCGTGCTGCGCGAAGGCGCGGCGGGCGCCGTCGAGAATCTGCGCCCGGCGGGCGTCGAGGTGCTCCTGCGTGACCTTCGGCATGGCCTGGATCCTAGTCCCTTGACAAAACCGTACGTACGTCTTATTTTGCGGCGCGTGTTGAGAAACCGCTCGCTGCTGGGACTGCTGACCGCCGAGCTCGTCTCGCTGACGGGCTCGTCGATGACGTTCGTCGCGCTGCCGTTCTTCGTCCTCGTGACGACGGGTTCGACGGCGAAGATGGGCTGGGTCCTCGCGGCGGAGATGTTGCCGATCGCGGTCTTCGGCATCCCGGCCGGGACGGTGATCTCGAAGCTCGGTGGCAAGAAGACGATGCTCGTCTCGGACGCCGCGCGCGGGCCGCTGATGCTGGTCATCCCGATCCTCCATCACTACGGCGACCTGTCCTTCGCCGCGCTGCTCGGCACGACGTTCGCGATCGGGACCTTCGCGGCGCCGTACTTCGCCTCGTCGCGGCTGATCGTGCCCGAGGTCGCGGGAGAGGACGAGCAGGCGGTCGCGAGCGTCAACGCGGTGCTCTCGGGCGTGCAGCAGGTGACGCAGCTCGCGGGCCCCGTGCTCGCCGGCGTGATCATCGGCCTCACGAGCCCCGCGTCGGTGCTCGTCGTGGACGGCTGCACGTACGTCTTCTCGTTCCTCGTGATCGCGACGGTCGTCCGCGCGGGCAGGCGGGTCGAGGCGGCGGCACAGCAGAGAGGGGTGCTCGCGGGCCTGAGGTTCCTGCTCGGCGACTCGCTCCTCGGCCCGATGACGTTCGCCGCCTGTGTGATCAACTTCGTCGCCCAGGGGATCGTGCTCGGGGTTCAGGCGATCGACTACTTCCGGTACCACGCGAGCGGCCACGTCGTCGGGCTCCTCTTCGCCGGTTTCGGGATCGGTGCGCTCCTCGGCGCGCTCCTGGCGCAGCAGCTGACGCAGAAGACCCCGTTGCTCAAGCTTGCAGCAGTCGCGATCGTGCTCATGCCGCTGCCCCTGTTCCTGCTCGCGCCGCGGACGCCGTGGCCCGTCGCGATGCTCATCCTCGGGGGCTTCGCGTTCTTCACGCCGCTCGTCAACGCGCCGGTGATCGGAATCCTCACCGTGCGCACGCCCGCGGAGCTGCGGCCGAAGGTGATGACCGCCGTCATGACGGTGGCGACGATGGCCGGCCCGTTCGGCTTCATCGCGGCCGGCTACATCCTGCGGCACGTCTCGCTCGCCTCGTTCTTCGTCGGCCTGCCGGCGCTGCTCGCGATAGGTGGCCTCGCGTTCGCAGCCGTCGTGCTCCGCAGCTCCGGGCCCGATCAGCTCGAGGTCGGCCTCGCGAGCTAGGCGGTCGGCCGCACGAACTCGCGGGCGCGCGCGGACTTCACCGCGGCCGAGAGTGTGGCGATGTCGTATGCGCCGTAGTGGCGCAGCGCGTTGACGAAGAACGTGGGCGTCCCGGAGACGGCGGAGAGATCCGCGGAGTCGACGTCCTGCGCGATGCGTCCGGCGCCGGTCCGCGTCCGCAGGTCTTCCTCGAAACGCTCGACGTCGAGCCCGAGTTCCGCCGCGTAGCCCAGGAGGTCGCGAAAGCCGAGTGCGTCCTGGTGATCGAGCAGGAGGTCGTGCATCTCCCAGAATGCGTCCTGCTCCGCGGCCGCCTCGGCCGCCTCCGCGGCGCGCTGCGCGTTCGGATGGACGTCGTTGAGCGGCAGGTGCCGCCAGACGTAGGCGACGTCCCCGTACTCGCGCAGCAGCTCGCGCAGCACCGGCTCGGCCTGGCCGCAGAAAGGACATTCGAAGTCGCCGTACTCGAGGACCGTCACCGGCGCGTCGACCGGGCCGCGGATGTGATCCCGCTCGGGATCGACAGGATCGGCGAGATCGACGATCAGGTCCGGCGTGCCGAGCAGCAGCCGGATCCGCAGCCGGCGCGGCAGTCTCCGCGTCCCGAGAACGAGGAGCCAGGTGATGGTCGCAGCCAGCAGCGCGGCGCTGAGGACGCCGACCTTCGCCTCGGCGAGGTGCGTGCCGTGGAAGGCGAGCGACGAGATCAGGAGCGAGACCGTCAGGCCGATCCCCGCGATCGTTCCCGCGCCGGCGACCGACGCCCAGCCGACCGGCGGGCGGAGCCGCCCTCCGCTGACACGGCTTGCGAGCCAGGTCGCTCCGAAGATCCCGACGGGCTTGCCGACGACGTAGCCGAGCAGGATCCCGAGGGTCACCCTCGAGGCATAGGCGTGCGCGAGGAAGCCGCCGCTCAGTTGCACGCCGGCGTTGGCGAGCGCGAAGAGCGGCACGATCGCATAGCTCGTCCACGGGTGCCAGAGCGTCTGCAGCCGCTCGTTCGGGGAGACGGCCGACCGCAGCGCCCCGCGGGCCGTGCGCGCGAGATCGCCGGTCGGCTGCTCGCGGAAGAGGCGGAAGAGGTCGCTCGCCCGCTCGAGATCGCTGCGCTGCGCCGGGTAGGCGAGGGCGATCACGCCTCCCAGCAGGCCGGCGACCACCGGGTCGACGCCGGCCTTGAACAGCGCCACCCAGACGGCGGTGCCGAACAGGAAGTAGAGCGGGCCGAAGTGGATGTCGGCGGCGCGGAGCAGGAGGATGCAGCCGAAGAGGCCGATCCCGATGAGCAGTGCGACCACCGAGATCGAGCCGCTGTAGGCGATCGCGATCACGAGCAGCGCGACGATGTCGTCGACCACGGCGACGGTCAGCAGGTAGGCGCGCAGGCGGTCCGGCAGCCCTCTCCCGACGAGCGCCAGGAGCCCGAGCGCGAGCGCGGTGTCGGTCGACATCGCCGCTCCCCAGCCGTGGATCGAGCCGTCGCCGGCGTTGATCAGCAGGTAGACGAGGACCGGCACGGCCATCCCGCCGATCCCCGCCAGCAGCGGCAGCGCGACGCGCCGCCGCTCGCGCAGCTCGCCGAGGTCGAACTCGCGCCTCGCCTCGAGGCCGATCACGAAGAAGAAGAACGCCATCAGGCCGGTGTCGATCCAGCCGCGGAGGTCCTGCGAGACGCCTGCGCTACCGAGTCGGACCGAGAGCGCCGTCGTCCACACGCGCTCGTACGAGGCGGCGTCCGCGTTCGCCCAGACGAGCGCCGCGACGACGCCGAGGAGCAGCACGGCGGAGCTGCCGCTCTCGGTCTGCAGGAAGGCGCGGAGCGGCGACTGCAGGTTGCGCGTCCACGCCGTGCGACCGCTGAACGGGCTTGCGGAGACTTCTGTCTCGGCCATCGCGCAAGCTTCGCAAACGCGGTCGGTTCCGCCGAAGAGGGCGATCCCGCTCGGCTAGAGTGCGCCCGCCAGCAGCCGCCGTCGGGGCGGCGCCGACCTCGAGCGTCAGGGGAGACTCAGTGGCCGACAAGAACGGCAAGAACACGGGAAAAATCGTCGAGATCAAGGGTGTCGTGCTCGACGCCGTCTTCCCCGACCGGCTGCCCGAGATCTACCACGCGCTGCGCATCGAGATCCCCGAGGACGGAGGCTCGCGGGAGCTGATCGCCGAGGTGCAGCAGCACCTCGGCGACGATCGCGTCCGTGCGGTCGCCATGGACTCCACCGACGGGCTCGCGCGCGGGGTCGAGGTGATCGACACCCAGCAGCCGATCTCCGTGCCCGTCGGCGAGCAGACGCTCGGCCGCATCTGGAACGTGATCGGCGACCCGGTCGACGGCAAGGAGCCGGGGAAGGGCGAGCGCTGGCCCATCCACCGCGATCCGCCTGCGTTCGGCGACCTCTCGCCGACGATCGAGATCTTCGAGACCGGCATCAAGGTCATCGACCTCATCGCGCCGTTCGTCCGCGGCGGCAAGGTCGGCCTGTTCGGTGGCGCCGGAGTCGGCAAGACCGTGACGATCACGGAGCTGATCCACAACGTCGCGCTGCAGCACGGCGGCGTCTCCGTCTTCTCGGGCGTCGGCGAGCGTACGCGAGAGGGCAACGACCTGATGCTCGAGATGCAGGAGTCGGGCGTCATGGACAAGGTCGCGATGGTCTACGGCCAGATGAACGAGCCGCCGGGCGCGCGCCTGCGCGTCGGGCTGTCCGGCCTGACCATGGCGGAGTACTTCCGCGACGAGGGCCAGGACGTCCTGCTCTTCATCGACAACATCTTCCGCTTCGTCCAGGCGGGCTCCGAGGTGTCGGCGCTGCTCGGCCGCATGCCGAGCGCGGTCGGCTACCAGCCGACGCTCGCGACCGAGATGGGGCAGCTGCAGGAGCGGATCACGTCCACCACGCGGGGCTCGATCACCTCGGTGCAGGCCATCTACGTGCCCGCCGACGACTACTCCGACCCGGCGCCGGTGACCACGTTCGTACACCTGGACGCGACGATCGCGCGGGACAGGTTGGTGGTCGCGTCCAGGTGCGCGAAGGTCGTGGCCGGCGCCGGGTC
>DATEHY010000040.1:0-21048 GCA_035279325.1 Gaiellaceae bacterium | reverse complement strand
GACGAGCTCTTCGGCGGGTACTACACGTATGCGGCTGACCTCTTCGCCGATCGGCTCGCGCCGCTCGCGCGGGCGGTGCGCCCGCTCGTCGAGGCACTTCCGGCCTCGACCCGCAAGGCGAGCCTCGACTACAAGGCGAAGCGGTTCGTGCGGGCCGCCCACCTGCCGCCGCTCGAGCGGCATCACGGTTGGAAGGAGATCTTCTCGGCCGACGCCCGTGCCGAGCTGACGGGCCGCCGGGCCGCGTTCGACCCCGTCGACGTCTATCGCGCACGGTACGGCGAGACCGCCGGCGCGTCCGAGCTCGCGCGGCTGCAGGACGTCGACTTCGGGGTCTACCTCGTCGACGACCTGCTCGTGAAGACCGACCGCGCGTCGATGGCGCACTCGCTGGAGGCGCGCGTCCCGTTCCTCGATCCGCTCGTGACGAATCTCGCCTTCGCGCTGCCGACCCGCCAGAAGGTGCGCGGCCTCGCGAAGAAGGTGCTGCTGCGAAAGGCGGTGGAGCCGCTCGTGCCGGCCGAGGTGGCGCACGGACGCAAGCGTGGGTTCTCGATCCCCGCGGCGGCGTGGCTGCGCGGCGAGCTCGAGCCGTTCGCGCGCGAGACGCTGGCCGCGGAGACCCTGGCGCGCCAGGGCTTCTTCCGTCCCGAGCCGGTGGCTCGGTTGCTCGACGAGCACGCGGCCGGCCGCGAGGACTGGAGCCGCCAGCTCTGGGGGCTGCTCGCGTTCACGCTCTGGTACGAGCGCCACGTCGAGGAGGAGCCTCCGCGGCTGAGCTCGGCGCGGATGGAGGCGCTCGCCGCGTGAAGGTCTGGATAGACATGACGGCGCCTGCGCACGTCCTGGTCTTCCGTCCGCTGATCGAGATCCTGCGCGGCCGCAGCGACGAGGTCGGGATCACGGCACGGGACTATGCGCAGACGCTGCAGCTGCTCGAGTTGCACGGCCTCGAGGCCGACGAGGTGATCGGGCGGCACGGCGGCCGCTCGCGGCTGCAGAAGGCGCGGCAGATGACGCACCGGCTCGGCGCCTTGCGGCGGTGGGCCAGGGGTCGCGGCTTCGACGTCGCGCTCGCGCACGGTTCGCACGAGCTGACGATCTCCGCGCGGCGGCTCGGGATCCCGAGCTCGACGACGTTCGACTACGAGTTCGCGACGCTGCAGCACCAGCTCGGCTGCCGCGCGGCGACGCGCGTCGTCGTGCCTGCGGCGATCCCGCCCGAGCGTCTGCGGCCGTACGGCGTCCGCCCGCCGAAGCTCGTCCAGTATCCCGGCCTGAAGGAGGAGTACTATCTCGCGGATTTCGAGCCCGACCGGTCGCTGCTCGAGCGCTTCGGCGTCGACCCGGCGCGCGTCCTCGTCGTGCTGCGGCCGCCCCCGGACGTCTCGCTCTACCACCGGCACTCGAACCCGCTCTTCCCCCAGACGCTCGAGCACCTCGGCCGGTCCGAGGACGTGCACGCCTTCGTCCTGCCGCGGACGGTCGAGCAGCGCGAGTACGTGAAGGGGCTGGCCCTGCCGTCGGTGATCGTCCCTGAGGACGCGGTCGACGCGCAGAGTCTGATCGCGCTCGCCGACCTCGTCGTCTCGGCCGGCGGGACGATGAACCGCGAGGCGGCCGCGCTCGGCGTGCCGGTCTACACGACGTACGGCGGCCGGCTCGGCGGGGTCGACGAGGAGCTGATCCGGGACGGGCGGCTCAAGCCGCTCACCGACCCGCGCGCGCTCGAGCTGACGAAGCGCGACCCGGCTGCGGCGCCGCGCGTCCGGCGCGAGCCCGCCGAGATGCTGCGGCTGCTGCTGTCCGCCCTCGACGCCTAGGCGGCCAGCTCGGCGAGCTGCGCGAGCAACTCGGCCCCGTATCGCTCGAGCTTCGCCGGGCCGATCCCCGGCACCGCCGACAGCTCGGCCAGCGTCCGCGGCGAGCGCGAGACGAGCTCCGCGAGCGTCCGGTCGTTGAAGACCACGTACGCAGGGACTTCGTCGGCGCGGGCCCGCGCAAGCCGCCACTCCCTGAGTGCCCGCACCGCCGGCGTCTGCTCGAGCACCGCCTGCTCGCGCCTCGGGAGCGCCGGCGCGGCGGCATGCAGGCCGAGCTCGTCGAGGAAGCGGCTCGGCTTCCCCTCCCACGTCACGAGCAGATGCCGCTTCGCGCGTGTCAGCCCGACGTAGAAGAGGCGCCGCTCCTCCTCGACGTCGCCGCGTCGGATCGGCAGCTCGCCCTCCTCGACGTGCGGCAGGAGCACGGCCTCCCACTCGAGCCCCTTTGCGCGATGGAGCGTCAGGAGGTGGACGCCGCGGCCGGCGCTCTCGCCGAACCGCTCGTGCAGCGACGCGACGAAGTCGTCGACCTCGCCGGCGAACTCCTCCGCGAGCCGCACCAGGCGCGCCAGATCGGCCTGCCTCGTCTGCTCGCGCTCGCCGAGCTTTCCCGGAATTTCGGCGAGAAGCCCCTGGCGAGCCGCGAGCTCGCGCACTGTTTCGGCCGCAGGTCCGGTCCGCCCCCGCAGCGCCTTGAGCAGCTGGCGGGCCGCGTCGCGGGAGAGCAGCGAGGCGCCCTGGAACGGGATGCCGGCTTCGTGGAACGCCTCCTCGAACTCGGTCGTCCGCGCGTTCGTCCGCACGAGCACGGCCGTCTCCTTCCACGCAACCCCGGCCGCCTGCAGCTCGCGCACATGCTCGACGAGGTCGAGCCCGGGGCCGACGACCGGCTCGGGGCCGTCGGGGACCGTCGGCGCGAGCGTCTTCGCCGAGCCACCGAGCCGCGGCACGAGGCGGTTCGCGAGCTCGAGCACCTGCGGCGTCGAGCGGTAGTTGCGCTCGAGCCGCGCCACGCGGGCGTGCGGGAAGCGCTGCGGCAACGCGAGCAGCCAGCGGGCGCTCGCTCCCGTGAAGCCGTAGATCGCCTGGTAGTCGTCGCCGACCGCGCACAGCTCGTCCCGCTCGCCGAGCCAGAGATCGAGCAACGCCTGCTGCAGCTGGTTGACGTCCTGGTACTCGTCGACGGTGAACGCGCGCCAGCGCTCGTGCACCGCCGCGCGCGCATGGTCGTCGGCCTCGAGGAGCTGCACCGTCCGCTCGAGCAGGTCCTCGAAGTCGAGCAACTCCTCGGCCGCCTTCCGTCGCTCGTACTCGCGGAAGACGCGGCGCATGAGGTCGGGCGGGATCGGCGGCTCGTGGTCGCCCAGCCCCTCGTGGTACGTGTCGGGCGTGAGCCGGCGGTTCCTCGCCCACTCGATCTCCGTCGCGAGATCGCCGGCAGGCCGGAAGCGGTACGCGCCCGGCAGTCCGTTCCCGATGCGCCGCAGGAGCAGCGCCTTCGAGGCGAGGATCCGCCCCGGATCTCCGCGGAAGTGGCGGAGCAGCGCGAGCGCCGCCGAGTGGAAGGTCGAGGCGCGAACGCCTTCGACGCCGAGCGCGCGCAGGCGCCCACGCAACTCGCCCGCGGCCTTGTCGGTGAACGTGACGGCGACGATCTGTCGAGGCAGGAAGGCACCGCTCGCGACCTGCCACGCGATCCGGCGCGTGATCGTCGTCGTCTTCCCCGTGCCCGCGCCCGCGAGGATGCACAGCGGGCCGCGCGTCGTCTCGGCGGCGGCGCGCTGCTCGGGGTTCAGCCCCTCGAGGATCCTCTCGGCGTCCAGGGCGCGCAGCCTAACCACGCCACCGGCCGACCACCGTGACCGGAGGGTCAGAGGTTCGTGTCGACCCGGGGCTGGATCTCGATCTGGTAGCTGCCCGTGTCCGAGAGACTCGGCGGCTCGACCCGCTTCGGCCCGTCCACGACCTTACGGAGCTTGCCCACGACCTCGAGCGTGTCCCCCTCGTCCGCGAGGCGCTCGAGCTCGACGAGCTGCTCCTCGAGCCAGTTGGGGTCGACGGGCGGCCGGCTCAGCCGGCGGATCTTCGGATGCGTCGTCTCGCCGAGCGACTCGTCCTCGCTCCAGAGCTCCTCGTGGATCTTCTCCCCGGGCCGCGAGCCGACGAACGCGATCCGCACGTCGCGCGCGGACGTCGTCGGGTCGTCGGGCAGGCGCGGCTGCTTGCCCGAGAGGCGGATCATGTTCTGCGCGAGATCGACGATCCGTACCGGCTCCCCCATATCGAGCACGAACACCTGGCCGCGGCCGCCGATCGCCCCCGCCTGCACGACGAGCGAGACGGCCTCCGGAATCGTCATGAAGTAGCGGGTCATGTCCGGGTGCGTCACAGTCACGGGCCCGCCCCGCTCGATCTGCTTGCGGAAGATCGGGATCACGCTGCCGGACGAGTTGAGGACGTTGCCGAAGCGGACGGCCACGAACCGGGTCGCGACGTCCCGCCGGTGCCCGAACGACTCGACGATCCATTCGCACAGCGCCTTCGACTGCCCCATCACCGTCTTCGGGTTGACCGCCTTGTCCGTCGAGATGAAGACGAACCGCTCGACGCCGAACTCCGCGGCGAGCTCGACGAGGACACGAGTGCCCACCACGTTGTTGCGCACCGACTCGAGCGGGTGCTTCTCGAGCATCGCCACGTGCTTGTACGCGGCCGCGTGGAACACCACCGTCGGCTGGTACTTCTCGAACACCTCGCGCCGCAGCGCCTTCCGGTCCTTGACGTCGACGAGCTTCGTCAGGGCGGCGGTGAAGTCGCGCTCGCTGAGGAGCTCCCGCTCGATCTCGAACAGCGGTCCCTCCGCGTTGTCGACGAGGATCAGCCTCGACGGCCGGACGCGCGCGATCTGGCGGCAGAGCTCGGAGCCGATCGACCCGCCGGCGCCGGTGACGAGCACGGTGTGGCCCTCGAGATACGCGGCGACCTCGTGGAAGTCGACCTCGACCTGCTCCCGGCCTAGCACGTCCTCCACCTGCACGGGGCGGATCTGGCCGGCGAGATTGAGGTCTCCCGAGATGAGCTCGTAGAGCCCCGGCAGCGTCTTGACGACGATTCTCAGCTGCTGCGCGGTCTCGACGATGCGGCGGCGCACCTCGCCCGAGACGGTCGGCATCGCGATCAGCACCTCGTCGGGACGATGCTCGCGCAGCACGCGCGGCAGCTCGTCGATCGTACCGAGCACCCGCACGCCCATGATCCGCGTGTGCCGCTTGCGCGGATCGTCGTCGACGAAGCCGATCGGGGTGTAGTTGAGCATCCGCGACCGCTGCATCTCCTGCACGATCAGGCGGCCCGCGTCGCCCGCGCCGACGACGATCACCTCCTTGCCACGCGCGACCATCGTCAGGCCCGGGCGTTCCATCGCCGTGCGGGCGAGGAGCCGCGAGCCCATGATCAGCGCGAGGGTGAGCAGGAGGTCGATCGCCGCGATCGACCGCGGCAGGCGCAGACTGTGGTACGGCTGGAAGAGGTAGACGGTCAGGTCGGCGATGAGACACGCGACCACGACGCCGCGGGCGGTGGCCCACATGTCGCGGATCGAGACGTAGCGCCACCAGCGGTTGTAGAAGCCGAAGGCGACGAAGACGATCAGCTTGATCCCGACGACGAGCAGGATCGTGCGGTCGAGCAACCTCGTGTAGATGAGGTTCGGCCCGTGGTCGAAGCGCAGCTGGAAGGCGAGCCACCAGGCGGCCGCGACGATCGCCGCGTCCACGAGCAGCTGCCAGAGCCGGTGCGGCGAGAGGAGCTGGCGCATCAGACGCGGCTCGGGACGGCGGAGCGCACGACGTCGACGACGCGCTCCTGAGCGTCCACCGGGATCCCGGGCCAGAGCGGCAGCGAGAAGTTCTCGGCGCCGGCCTGCTCGGACGCGGGCAGCGAGCCGGGCTCGTAGCCGAGGTGGCGCAGCGAGGGCTGGAGATGCAGCGGCGTCGTGTAGTACGTCGCGGACGCGATCCCGGCCTCCTTCAGCGCTGCGCGGATCGCGTCACGCTCGCGCGAGCGGCACACGAAGAGGTGGTAGACGTGGCCCGGCTCGTCCAGCGGGAGCTCCACGAGGTCGCCGAGGCCGAGCTCCGCGTAGCGGGCCGCGGCGGCGCGCCGCGCCTCGTTCCACCCCGCGAGCTCCGGCAGGAAGATGCGCAGGAACGCGGCCTGCAGCTCGTCGAGGCGCGAGTTGTACCCGACGAGGTCGAAGGCCTCCTTGTCGCGCGAGCCGTGGAAGGAGAGCAGCCGGACACGCTCGGCGAGCTCCTCGTCGTCCGTCGCCACGAGACCCCCGTCGCCGAGGCAGAAGAGGTTCTTGGTCGGGAAGAAGCTGAACGTCGAGATCGCGCCGACCTGCGCGACTCCGGGAGCGCCGAACGCCTGGGCCGCGTCCTCGAGCACGGGGACGCCGAGCTCGACGAGCGGGCGGACATCCATCAGCCGTCCGAAGAGATGCACCGGGATGACGGCCCGCGTCCGCTCGGTGACCTTCGCAGCCGCGTCCTCGACGTCGAGGTTGAGCGTCACGGGATCGATGTCGGCGAAGACGGGCGTCGCGCCGCGGCGGGCGATCGCCTCGGCGGTCGCGTAGAAGGTGAACGCCGGGCAGACGACGTCGTCGCCCGGCCCGACGCCGAGCGCCTCGAGCGCGAGCACGAGGGCGTCCGTCCCGTTCGCAACCCCGATCGCCCGCGCCACGCCGAGGTAGGCGGCCGCCTCTTCCTCGAAGGCCCAGTAGTTCGTGCCTCGGATGAAGCGCCCGCTCTCGAGAACCTCGCGGAACGCGGCCTCGAGCCGCGGGATCAGCGGCGCGTATTCAGCTCGGACGTCAACGAGTGGAATCGTCTGCACGCGGGGTCACTCTAGCCACAGCTCTTCGTCGATAGACCAGATACGCCAGCATGAGCAGGACGCCTGCCACGATGGCGTACTCGACGTAGTGGAAGCCGTGGTCGAAACCGCGATAGCTGCTGCCGACGCCGTAGCCCGCACCCGCGAAGGCGAAGGCCCACACGGCGGAGCCCACGAGCGTCAGCAATGTGTACGGCACGAGCCGCATCTCGAAGATCCCTGCCGGGATCGAGACGAATGACCGGACGACAGGCGTGACGCGACCGACGAGCACGCCGAGGCTGCCCCAGCGTTCGAACCAGCTCTCGGCTCGATCCAGACGTGCCTGCGAGAGGTGGAACCAGCGGCCACGCTGTTCGAGGAGCGGCCGTCCGCCGTAGCGGCCGAGCGCCCAACCCACGAGAGCGCCGACGAGGTACCCGAGGGTCCCCGCAAGAGCGAGCACGACGAATGCGCCGGCGCCGAAACCGATGTGGGCGCCGAACAGGGTCACGCCGTGAGCAGCGGGAAAGACGCCTGCGGCGACGGCGCCCGCGTAGAGCATCACGAGCTCGCTCAGCGCCGGAAAGACCGCGTCGATCGCCATCAGGACGAACACGGCGTACGCGCCGTGGTTGGCCACCGCGGAGGTGAAGCTCGAGGAGACGCTCGCGACGAGCACCGGGCGAGTCTAGTGACGCCTAGGTGAGTGGTAGCTGAAAGGCGCCGCGAGGGAGCTCGTCCCGACCGAGCTCGTCGCCTGCACGACGACCTGGTAACGCCCGCCGGGCGCGCGACGCTTGCCGCTCCGGCCGTTCCAGCTCGCCTGGACCGGACCGGCGGGAGCCTGGCCCGAGCGGAGGGTCGCCACCGGCACGCCGGTCGGCCGCTCGATCTGCACGAGGAGCTTCGCCGGGCGCGTCAGCTGGAACGTCGCCGTCGGGAGGCCGCCGGCTCCGAGCTGGAGGGCGAGGGACGAGAGCGTGTCGTCGAGCGAGAACGTGCGCTGCGCCGTCGTCGTGATCTTGCGGTCGTCGGTGCCCGTGACCGTGAGCGTCCACGTTCCCTCCGGCGCGACCGAGCCGCCCAGGGTTCCGTTCCAGGCGAAGGAGTGCAAGCCGGGCGACTCGGCCGCGTTCGCGAGCGTGACCGTGGCGCCCTCGGGACCGGAGAGCGTCGCGACGACCTGAGAGGGACGGGCCACGCGATAGGAGAGCGTCTCGGTGTCGTCCACTCCGTCGCCGTTCGGCGAGAGCACGGGCGTCGACGGGGGCGCGGCCCAGACGCCCGTGTAGGAGAGGACGAGCGCGTCGGAGACCTTGGGCACCGTGCCGCCCGAGGGCCGCGTCAAAAGGGTGCCGTCGAACGCGATCCCGGCCGCCGAGCCCGAGCCGAGCCCGAAGGCGGTCGTCACGCCGAGACGCGACAGCTCGACCGCCAGCTCGTAGTTCGACATGCCGATGCTGTACGAGGCCTTCGTCCCCTCGACGCCGACGAGGACGATGCGCCCGTCGGCGAGCTGGCCGATCGCGCCGCGCGGCTGCCGGCCGTTCAGCTGCCGAGGCTGGAACGACTCGCCGGCGTGGAAGAGGGGCTTGCCGTTCCGCACGAGCAGCGGGCCGCCGCCGATCGCGCTCGCGAGGGTGCTCCAGTCGGGCGAGAGCGAGAGGAGTGCCTCGACCTGCTGGCCGACCGGCGCCTCGGCTTTCAGCTGGGCCGTCGACTGCGCTCCGCGCGCGACGAGCACCGCGCCGCCCCGAGGGATCGGGGTCGGACCGGCGGTCGTCACCTGCGTCACGGTGCCGTCGAGCGGGGTGTCGAGCTGCGCCGGAGGGAGCGAACCGAGCACCGCCTCGACGACCCCCGACTCGCGCGGCGTCGCGCCGCCGTACACCGGCGTGTAGAGCGTGAACTTGCCACCCTGGGGCGGCGTGTTCAGGAGCAGCGGCCGGCTCTGCCCGTTCCCTTGCCAGATGCCTGCGAAGGAGACGCGTCCCGTCGTCAGCGTGCCGTCGGCGGCGATGCCGAGGCTCGAGCGTCCCACGCCGGGCGCGCTGTCGAGGACGCCGTTCTGCAGCAGGATCCCGCTCGGCGCCCCGCGGCTGTCGAAGTAGTCGCCGTCGATCGCCACGCTCGTCGCTCCGCCCGCGACGCGGCTGTCGAGGCGGGTCAGCGGCTCCTTCCCGAGCAACTGGTCGTTCGAGAGTGCCGGCGCGAGCGAGTAGACCTCGCCGTCGGGCTTCGGCGCGGTCACGACGTCGAGAACGATCGGCCCGCGCAGCGTGAAGTCGACTTCGCGCGTGTACGTCACGCCCGGCATGAGGACCGACGTCGCGACCGACTCCTGCGCCGAGCGGCGCGCCGAGCCGAGCGCGGCCGAGACCGCGACCGACGCGACGCCCGCCACGAGCACGACGACGATGAACGACCTCCGGACCACGACCCGGAGGGAGGGTAGCCTCGCAGCGTGCGGCTCGCACTCGTCTCCGACCAGCACGGCAACGACGTCGCCTTTCGGGCGGTCGTCGAGGACCTCGAGCGGCTCGGCATCGACGACGTCGTGTGTCTCGGCGACACGACTCAGGGCGGAGCGGAGCCGGTGCAGACGCTCGACCGGCTAGCGGCACTCGGCTGCGAGACGGTGCTCGGCAACGCGGACGACCTCCTCCTCGAGCTGCCCACCGACTCGCCCGAGCCGATCACCGAGCGGCTCCTCGAGGTGCGCGAGTGGACGCTGTCGCAGCTGAGCTCCTCGCACCTCGAACGGATCCGGTCATTCGCGCCGGTCGTCCGACGAGAGGCCGAGGGAGTGTCCATGGTCTTCTGCCACGGCTCGCCGGGCTCCTACGACGACGTGCTCCTGCCGGAGGCCGGCGACGAAGCGCTGGCGCCGTTTCTCGGTCACGACGCCGCGCTGCTTGCCGGCGGCCACACGCACCTGCAGTGGACGCGGAGGATCGGCGAAGCGCTCTACGTCAACCCGGGCAGCGTCGGCATCTCGTACGACCGGCATCGCGACCCGACGGTCCTGCGGGCGCTGGCCGAATGGGCTCTCGTCACCCTCGAGGACGGCACCGTCGCGGTCGAGTTCCGCCAGGTGCGCTACTCGGTCGCCGCCGTGCAAGCCGCGGCGAGGCGGAGCGGCCGGCCGCACGCGGACGAGTGGACCGCGCAGTGGGCCTGAGGGAAGCCGACGAGGGCTGGGACTTCAAGGTCCTGATCCTCGACGACGAGTGGGTCGTGCGGTGGCCGCGGCACCGGCTCGCGGTCGAGGAGATCGAGAAGGAGGTCGCGCTCCTGCCGGCGCTCGCGCCGCACCTGCCCGTCGAGGTGCCGCGCTTCGAATACGTCTCGCGCGAGCCGTGGCTCGTCGCGTACCGCTTCATCCGGGGCGAGCCGCTCGTGGCGGAGGACCCCGACGGCGTGCGCACCTTCCTCGAGACGCTCCACGCGATCGACGTCGACGAGGTGCCCGCGCCACGCGAGGACTGGCTCGCGACGTACCGCGAGCAGGCGGACGAGTTCCGGCGCGTGGTCCTGCCGCTGCTCGACCCGGACGAGCGGCCGGCCGGAGAGGCGCTCCTCGCGCAGACAGAGACGCTGACCGGGTTCCAGCCGGCCCTCATCCACTCCGACCTCGGCCCCGAGCACCTGCTGGTCCGAGACGCCCGGCTCGCCGGCGTGATCGACTGGGGAGACGCGCGGATCGGCGACCCTGCGCTCGACTACGCGTGGCTGCTCGACGGTCCGTTCCGCGACTGGGACGTGGACGACGACCTGCGCCGCCGCGCCCGGGTCTACCACCGGCTCGGACCGTGGTTCGAGGCCCACTCCGGCGTCTTCACCGACCGGCCCGAGCGGGTGCGGAGCGGGCTGGCGGGCGTCAGGTCGACACTCTGAACCAGCCGGGCGAGGCGCGGCGGGACGGCTCGCTCGAGCCAGCGAGCTAGGCGCCTAGTTCCAGACCTTGACCGGGCGGTAGAGCGTGTCCCGCTGCACCGGCACCTTGCCGATGCTCCGGATCAGGTGGACGAGCTCCTCGGCGCTCGTGCGGTGCGTCGTGCCCGCCGCCGAGACGACGTTCTCCTCGATCATCACCGAGCCGAGGTCGTCGGCCCCGAAGCCGAGCGCGACCTGGCCGATCTTCTTCCCCTGCGTCACCCACGACGAGCCGATGTGCGGCACGTTGTCGAGGTAGATGCGGGAGACGGCCTGGGTGAGCAGGTAGTCGAAGGAGGTCGGCCGCGCCTCGACCGGCACGAGCGAGACGAGCCGGTTGCCGTCGTCCTGGAACGTCCACGAGAAGAAGGCGCGGAAGCCGCCGGTCTCGTCTTGCAGCTCCCGGATCCGCCGAAGGTGCTCGACGCGCTCCTCGAGCGTCTCGACGTGGCCGTACATCATCGTCGCGGTCGTCGAGATCCCGAGCCTGTGCGCCTCGCGCATCACGCCGAGCCACTCCTTCGTGTCGACCTTCTTCGGCGCGATGATGTCGCGCACGCGGTCGACGAGGATCTCGGCGCCGCCGCCGGGGATCGAGTCGAGGCCGGCGTCGCGCAGGCGGGCGAGGGTCTCGGGCACGGTCAGCTTCGAGCGGCGCGCCGCGTGCACGATCTCCGACGGAGAGAGCGCGTGCAGGTGGATCCGGTAGCGAGCCTTGATCGACGAGAAGAGGTCCTCGTAGTAGTCGACGCCGAGGTCCGGATGGTGCCCGCCCTGCATGAGCAGGCCGGTGCCGCCGAGCGCGAGCGTTTCCTCGATCTTCTTGAAGATGACCGCCTTCGGCAGGAGGTAGCCCTCGCGCCGGTCGCCCGGCCGCCGGTAGAAGGCGCAGAAGTCGCAGTCGGTGACGCAGATGTTCGTGTAGTTGAGGTTGCGGTCGATGATGAAGGTGACCTGCTCCGGGTCGTGCAGCCGGTTGCGGATCTCGTTCGCGGCGCGGCCGACGGCGACGAGGTCGCGGGAGCGGAGCAACTCGACGGCGTCCTCGTCGGAGATCCGCTCGCCCGAGGCCGCGCGCTCGAGGATCTCCGCGACGGGTGTGCGCTCGGCGACGCTCATGCGACAGCCGCGCCGGCGGTGGTCTGGACGAAGCGCAGCTCCGGCACGGTCTCGAGCAGGCCGGCGTCGCGGGCGAGCTCGAGGAAGGTGTAGAGGCCGGCGCGCTCGCGTGGGCCGAAGCGGTAGCGGAGCTTCTCGAAGTAGCGCGCGAGGAAGCCGGCGGGATAGCCGTAGCGCTCGGCCGCCTCGTAGGCGAGCTGCTCGGGCTCGGCGCGGGCGAGCCGCACCGACGAGACGAGCGCGTCCTCGAGCTCGGCGAGCCCCTCCGCGAGCGGCTCGGGGCACGCCCAGACGGCGAACACCATCGGCAGCCCCGTCCGCTCCAGCCAGAGCCGGCCGAGGTCGTGATGCGGCGTCGGATCCTCGAAGGCGGAGCGCAGCGCGGCGTCGCCGATGAGGAGCTTCGCCTCGGCATCGCCGGCCTCGTAGGCGTCGAGCGGAGCCTGCTCGGCCTCGGGCAGAAGCACCTTCGTCAGCGCGACCGAGGTCGCCGACTCGGGCGTGACGGCGACCGTGCGCACCTGCTCCAGCGGCTTCCGCGAGACGAGCTGGATCGAGTCGACGGCCCCCTCCGAGGCGACGCAGAGCCGCGGCAGCAGGCGCAGCGAATCGGCGTGGCGCGCATACTCGATCGAGGAGATCGGCGCCGTGTCGAGCTCGCCCGCGACGAGCATCCGGTTCAGCTCGGTCGGGACGCCCTGCACCTCGTCCACCTCGGCGTCGACCCGGTAGAAGACCGGCGCCATGTTGACGTAGGAGATACGGCCGAGCTTCACCACGGCCGCTCCTCCACCGCCGCGACCGCCGAGCGCCGGTCCGGGTAGACGCGTACCTCCGAGACGAGGTCGTCCGCGAGGACGATGACGTGGTGGCGCCCGTCGAGATGCGGATCGACGACGAGCGTTCCCTCGCGCTCGGAGACGATCGTCGGCTGGATCTGCAGCTCGCGCTCGCGCATCCGCGCGAACATCTCGAGCACGTCGTCGCGGTTGCGGCAGAGCTCGCCGGGCCAGAGCCCGACCCAGACGACGTCCGGCGCGAGCAGGTCCGCGAAGTCGTCGAGCGACCGCCGCTCGATCGCCTCCCGCACGTTGATGCCACTTACCATCGCATCGCCTCGAATGCGGCTTCCGCGGCGGCCCGATTCGGATAGTCGCGGATCTCGTGGACAAGCCCGTCGTGGACGACCAGGATCTGGTGCAGCTCCGGGTTCAGCTCGGGAGGAGCCGAGAGGCGCGGGTCGATGAGCAGTGCCCCCTCGCGCTCCGCCAGCACCTCCGGCTCGAAGGTCAGCCCGCGCTCGCGGATCTGGTCGAGCCTTCCGTTGACCTGTTCGGCGCCGCGGCACATCAATCCGGGCAACGAACCGACCCACACCACGTCCGGTGCGAGCTCGTAGTCGCCAAGACTCACCATCGGCGCAGCTCGTTGTAGAGGCTGTCGCGCTGCACGGGGACGCGGCCGGCGGCACGGACGAAGCGGACGAGCTCGGCGATCTTCTGCTCGGTGCCGGCGCTCGCACCCGCAGCCTGGAAGATCTTCTCGCGCACGACCGTGCCCTGCACGTCGTCGGCGCCGAAGTGCAGCGCGATCTGGGCGAGCGGGAGGCCCATCATGATCCAGTAGGCCTTCACGTGCGGGACGTTGTCGAGCAGGAGCCGCGAGACGGCGATCACCTTCAGGTCGTCGGCGCCGGTCGTGAAGCGGAAGCCACGCCGCTCGAAGACGGTGTTCTCCGGGTGGAATGCGAGCGGGATGAACGAGAGGAAGCCGCCCGTGCGGTCCTGCTGGTCGCGCAGCCGCAGCAGATGGTCGACTCGCTCCTCGTACGTCTCGACGTGCCCGTAGAGCATCGTGCACTGCGTCGTGATCCCGAGCCGGTGCGCCGTGTCGTGGACGTCGAACCACTCGTCCGGATGCTCCTTGCCAGGCGCGATCAGCGCGCGCACGCGGTCGGCGAAGATCTCCGCGCCGCCGCCCGGCATCGAGTCGAGGCCCGCGTCCCGCAGCGTACGCAGGACGTCCTCGTGCGAGCACCCCTCGAGCCGCGAGATGTGGTGGATCTCGGAGGCCGTGTAGAACTTGAGATGGACGTCCGGCAGCGCCTCCTTCAGCTTGCGGAGCAGCCCCGCGTAGTACTCGAGGTCGACGTGCGGGTTCTCGCCGTTGACCGTGTGGATCTCGGTGAACCCGTGGATCTCGTGCTGCGCGACCGCGTCCTCGACGAACTCGTCGGCCGTCAGCGTGAAGGCGTCCTCCTGCTTGCGCGTCTTCGCGAAGGCGCAGAACTTGCACTTCACGCGGCAGACGTTCGTCTGGTACAGGTTGATGTTCTGGACGAAGTAGACCTCGTCGCCGCCGCCGCGCTGCCGGCGCGCGAGGTCGCCGAGCTCGCCGAGTGCGAGCAGGTCGTCGGTCTCCATCAGCGCGACACCGTCGTCGAAGTCGAGGCGCTCGCCGGCGAGCACCTTCTCCCGGATCGGCGCGAGCGTGTCGAGCGTGTCCAAGACGGCCATCCGGCGCTTACCTTTCCCGATCGACGACTGAGTGAGTCAGGGCCTCGAGCTCGCCGCGGTGGAGCTCGCCGTCGAGCCGTGCCCTGGCGCGTTCAGCGTAGTCGAGGGCGACGCGCCGAGAGTCGTCGAGCGCGCCCGTCGCCGCGACGCGCACGAGCGCTCCGTCCATCGGGCCGCCCGCGAGCGCGGCGCGGACGACGGCGTCCTGCTGCGCCGCGAGCAGCAACGGCAGGGTCGGAGTGCCGTCGCGGAGGTCGGTGCCGGCGATCTTCCCTGTCTCGATCGTCGCGCCCGAGCAGTCGAGGACGTCGTCGGCGATCTGGAACGCGATCCCGAGCGCGAGCCCGTACTCGCCCGAGCCGCCGCCGAGCCGGCACGCGGCCTCGAACAGCTTCCCCGTCTTGAGCGCGCAGCGCGTGAGGTAGGCGTCGACGGTGGTCGACGGGTCGCGCGTCTGGGTCCGCTGCAGCGCCTCGCCGCGCGCGAGCGCAAGCGTCGCGTCCGCGAGGATGTCGACGGCCTCCGCGTCACCGGTGGCGCTGAGCTCCGAGAAGGCGCGCGCGAAGAGGTAGTCGCCGGTCGCCCGGGCTGCGGCAGGACCGTAGACCGACCAGGCGGCCGCCTTGCCGCGGCGAAAGTGCGCGCGGTCGATCAGGTCGTCGTGGACGAGCGTCGCCATGTGGACGAGCTCGACCGCGACGCCGGCCGCCAGCGACGGCTCGGCTCCGGGGGGCGCGGAGAGGAAGACGAGCGCCGGCCGCAGCCGCTTGCCGCCCGCCGCGAGCGCCTCGTTGCCGACGGCCGCGACGAGCCCCGGGTGCGTGGCGACGGTGCGTGCCAGCCGCTCCTCGAGCGCGTCGAGGTAGCCGTCGAGCCCCGGCACCGACCGGAAATCCTCCAGCGTCGCCGTCACGTTTTCCCGCTCCGGCGCCGCGCAGGTCGGCACCTCCGCTCCTCCATGAGCTCCGTCGAGCCTACGCTCATGCCGCCTCCCCCACGTGCAGGGCGACGATACCCCCGGCGAAGAGACGGAACCTCACGCCCTCGAAGCCGCAGGATCCGAGCAGCTCCGCGAGCTCCTCCGGCCCGGGGAAGCGGCGTACGCTCGCGGGCAGGTACGTGTACGCCGAGCCACCCGGGAGGAGGCGGCCGAGCAGCGGCACGACGCGGTCGAACCAGAGCCGGTAGAAGGGCGCGAGCGGGCCGCGCGGCGTCGTGATCTCGAGGATCCCCAGACGTCCGCCGGGACGGAGCACGCGGCGGAGCTCCCGGATCCCGGCCTCCAGGCTCTCGACGTTGCGGATGCCGAAGCCGACGACCGCCGAGTCGAAGCTCGCGTCGCCGAACGGGAGCGCGAGCAGGTCGGCCTGCACCCATTCGAGCTCGGGCACCTTGCGGCGCGCGCGCTCGAGCATGCGCTCGGAGAAATCGACGCCGATCACGTGGCCGGCGCCGTTCGACCACGCCGCCCGCGCGAGGTCGCCGGTGCCGCAGCACGCGTCGAGCACGTGATCGCCCGGCCGGACGGCCGCCCGGATGGTCGCCTTCCGCCAGCGCTGGTCGAGCCCGACGGTCATGACGCGGTTCATCGCGTCGTAGACGGGCGCGATGCGGTCGAACATCCGCCGGACGCCCTCCGCCGGCAGGCGGCCGGTCTCGACGGTCATGTCTGTCCCCAGCGAGGCGTGAGCGCATGCTCGAGCCCGAGCTGGTCGAGCGCCCGCGCGACGATGAAGTCGACGAGGTTCTCGACGCTCTCGGCGCCGTGGTAGAAGCCGGGAGCGAGGAAGAGGATCGTCGCTCCGGCCTCGCGCAGCGTGAGCATGTTGCGGAGGTGGATCGCCGAGAGCGGCGTCTCGCGCGGCATGAGCACGAGCCGGCGGTCTTCCTTCAGCGCGACCGAGGCCGCGCGGTGGATCAGGTTCTGCATCGCGCCGGAGGCGACGGTGCCGAGCGTCCCCATCGAGCAGGGGCAGATCAGGTACGCGTCGACCTTCGCCGAGCCGGATGCGTAGGGCGCGCCCCAGTCCTGTGGGTCGTAGACGCGAGCGGCACCGTTTGCGTGCTCCAGGAGCCGCGCGAGCGTCTCGTCGCGCGGCAGCGCCGGATCGCCGAAGAGCTCGGTCCCGAGCACCTCGATCCCGGCGCTCGACGCGCAGACGCCGATCTCGCAGTCCCCGGCGGCCAGCCCTTCGAGCAGCCGAGCGGCATACGGCGCCCCGGAAGCGCCGGTGATCCCGAGGAATGCGTGCATTCCAGGGGATTGTCGCTGCTGGTGGGTTCTCTTGGAGGCTGGTAGGAAGACCGCGAGCCGGCGCCGACTCTACTCCTCCTACTTGCCGCCCTTGGAAGCCTCGAGGAAGACGGCGAGCTGGTGCAGGCGCGCGACGCCGAGGGACGCGAACGACGGCATCGGCGAGCCCGGCGTCACCGAGCCCGGATTCTGCAAGTGCTTGATCTGCGTCGCGATGCCGAGGTTGCGCGTGCCGATCGCGGTGAGGTCCGGCGCGCCGAGGTTCGACCCGCCCGCGCCGTTGTACGTGTGACACGCCGTGCAGCCGGCGGTGGCGAACAGCTTCGCGCCCGGAATCGCAGCCGGCGGCAGGTGCTCGGCCTTGACCCAGTTCGGGATGTCCTGGATGACCTCGGACGCGAGCGCCTCCTGCGCGGTCGCTCCCTTCCAGGTCAGGACGCCCATCGAGACGATCGTCAGCACGGCCGCGACCATCGCGACGGGACGGGCCGAGGGCCTGCGCGCGCGGCGCCGGTCGAGGAACGGCAGCATGATCAGGAGCACGAGCGCGATCGTCGGCACGCCGATCGTGCCGAGGAAGACCGACTCCGGCCACTTGAAGATCCGGAGGAGGTAGAAGAGGAAGTAGAAGTACCAGTCCGGCCGCGGCACGAAGCTCGTCGTGCCCGGGTCCGCAGGCGGGTCGACGCCCGGCCCGAGCAGGCCCTTCGACGTCGGATCGTGGTGGAGCGGCCACGCGCTCCACTTCCAGATCACCGCGAGGCTGACGATCACCACCACGACGAAGATGCTCATGATCGTGTCGTGGAACATCGCGTACGGGTAGAAGGGCTTCCCGCGCGCCTTGACGTCGGCCTTGTAGCGGGCGAACTCCGCCCGCGCCTCGTCGGCGCGAGACGGCTTCTCCTTCGGGATCGCGGCCATTACTCGCGCCCTCCCGGCTCAGCCTGCAGCGCGGACGCACCGGCCGGCCGCGGCACCGGCCGCGTCAGGCCCGGCCGCGCGCGCACCGGCTCCTCTTCCTCGGGCTCCATGCCCGCGGCCTCCTTCGACCACGGCGGCGAGGTGACGCCGAGCCGGATCACGAGGTAGAGGTGCAGGCCGATCAGCGCCATGATCGCGCCGGGGATCACGAGCATGTGCAGCGAGTAGAAGCGCGTCAGGGTCGCGCCGCTGACCTCCTGCCCGCCGCGTAGGAACTGCGCCAGCCACGGCCCGAGGAACGGCGCCGTGCCGTTGAGGTTGATCCCGACGACGGACGCCCAGTACGCCGTCTGGTCCCACGGCAGGAGGTAGCCGGTGAACCCTTCCATCATTCCCATCACGAGGATGAGGACGCCGACGATCCAGTTCAGCTCGCGCGGATACTTGTACGCGCCGAAGAGGAACACGCGGCCCATGTGCAGGAACATCAGGATGATGAAGACGCTCGCTCCCCACTTGTGCATCCCTCGCACGAGCCAGCCCATCGTCAGGTTGTCGGTGATGTTGACGATCGACAGCCACGCCTCCGGCTTGCCGGTGTGGGGATCGGTCGCCGCCGACGGGACGTAGTACATCGCGAGGATCACGCCGGTGATCGCCTGCACGAGGAACGCGGTCAGGGCGGCCGAGCCGAGCGTCTGCATCCAGTTGATGTCCGACGGGACGTTGCGGAAGAGGAAGTAGCGGACACCGCCGATCAGGCCCGACCGCTCCTCGAGCCAGTCGAGCGGGAAGTTGACGAGCTCCTCCATCCGCTGGCGCCGGAGCTCGGCCCTCGTCGGCTTCCGTCTGTAGCTCGTCGCCATCAGCGGTCAGTGGTGCGGCGGCTGGAGGGGATAGAACCACTGCTCGGGCCCGTCGACGTGCTCGCCCGGCCCGGATTCCTTGTACTTGTAGATCTTGGCCAGCGCGCCGGTGCCCACGACGTGCGAGACGGAGTAGGTGCTGAGCAGGACGAGCCGCCCGTTGTCGATCTCGTAGGCGTAGCGGTCGAGCGCTCGGACGGGCGGCCCCGCGATGCGGTTGCCCTCGGTGTCGTACTGGCCGCCGTGGCACGGGCAGCCGTAACCGGCCGGAACGACGGGATCGAGCTCGACCTTCCCGTTGGCGGTGTGCTCGTAGACGATCGGCTGCTTGAGGATCTCGCTCGTCGGGCCGTTGGCCTGGACGGGGCAGCCGAGGTGCGCGCAGTGATTCGAGATGATGGTGAAGCTCGGCTGCTGCGTCTTCTGCTTCGTCTTCGGATCGGTCACGCTGACGAAGCCGTTGTTGCGGATGAAGGCCGTCCGCCGGCTGACTTCTCCCTCGGCCGGGTCGACGATGAACGTCGTGATGAACCACTTGTTGAGCGGGAAGCTCGTCATCGGGCCGAGGTCGACCTTGTGCTGCTTCTGGCCGAGGAACGACGGCAGGAGCGCAAAGCCCGCGACCGGGACCGTGATCAGGCCGCCGATCACGCCGCCGAGGCCGAGGGTCGCTCCCTCGAGGAAGCGGCTGCGCGTGACCGTGCTCTCGTCGACGTGCGGCAGCGCGACTCCCTGCTGGTCCGCGGGCGGGGCGGTCATCCCCTCGCCGGCCTCGACCATCCCGCGCCGCTCGGGCTCGACCACGAGCGCGTGACCCCGCAGCTCGGCCGTCGCGTCGCGCGCCCAGAGGAAGCCGAAGACGATCGCGATCGCGGCGCCGATCGACGAGATCAGCTCCGGGTCGATCACGAGCCCGACGAGGACGACCACGATGCCGATCGCGAAGCCGATCGGCCACAGCGTCGGCGGTGGCAGGTGCGGCTCCTCGTGGAGCGACTCCTGCTCGGTGTCGGGACTCGGCTGCTCCGGCTCCACCAGGTCGAAGTCTTATCGGAAACGCGGACCCTGCGAGAGGGGAACTAGCCGATTCCGTACTCGGTCCAGCGCCGGGCGACGAGCTCCCGGATCTCCGGGCTCATCTCGATCTCGTCGGGCCAGGGCCGCGCGCCCTCCTCCGGCCATTTCGCGGTCGCGTCGATCCCGAGCTTGCCGCCGACGAACTGCCGCGCGGGCGCATGGTCGAGATGGTCGAGCGGGCCTTCGCCGACGACGACGTCGCGCTGCGGATCGACGTTGGCGCCCGCGTAGAACAGAACCTGCTCGTAGTCGTGGACGTCGACGTGCTCGTCGACGACGACGATGCACTTCGTGAGGCTCAGCATCCCGAGCCCCCAGATCGCGGACATCACCTTCCGCGCGTGACCCGGGAACCGCTTGCGGATCGAGACGAGGCAGCAGTTGTGGAAGGCGCCCGCTACAGGCAGGTCGTAGTCGACGATCTCGGGCACGGTCGCCCGCACCGCCGGCAGGAAGATCCGCTCGGTCGCCTTGCCGAGCCAGGCGTCCTCCTGCGGCGGCTTGCCGACCACGATCGAGGGGTAGATCGCGTCTCGCCGCATCGTCATAGCCGTGACGTGGAAGACCGGGAACGGCTCGGCCGCCGTGTAGTAGCCGGTGTGATCGCCGAACGGCCCTTCGTCGCCGACCTCGTCCTTCTCGATGTAGCCCTCGAGCACGATCTCGGCGCGGGCCGGGACCTCGACGCCGACGCTGACGCCTTTCACGAGCTCGACCGGCTCGCCGCGCAGGAAGCCGGCGAGCATCAGCTCGTCGACGTGCTTCGGGAGCGGCGCGCTCGCCGAGTACGCGGTGATCGGATCGAGGCCGAGCGCAACGGCGACCTCGATGCGGCCGTCGGTCGCGAGGTAGTCGGCACGGCCGTCCTTGTGGATCTGCCAGTGCACGAAGGTCGTGTTCCGGTCGACGACCTGCATCCGGTACATGCCGACGTTGCGGCCGCCGGTGTGCGGGTCGTGCGTGATCACGGCGGGGAGCGTGATGAACGGAGCCGGATCGCCGGGCCAGCAGCGCTGGACCGGGAGCAGGCCGAGGTCGACGTCGTCGCCGCGCAGGACGACGTCCTGGCAGGCGCCCTTGCCGACCGTCTTCGGCCGGGAGTCGGCGATCGACTTGAGCTTCTGCAGGCCGCGCACCTTCTCCATCAGCCCGCTCGGCGGCTGCATCTCGAGCACGTCGGCGACCCGCCTGGCGACGTCGTCGAGCCGCTCGACGCCGAACGCGAGGCACATCCGCCGCTCGGTGCCGAACTGGTTGATCAGGAGCGGATGCTCGGAGCCGTTCGGCCTCTCGAAGAGGAGCGCCGGCCCGCCAGCCTTGACCGTGCGGTCAACGATCTCGGTGATCTCGAGGTCGGGATCGACCTCGGCCGAGACGCGAACGAGCTCACGCTGGCGCTCGAGCAGCGCGATCCAGTCGCGGAGGTCTTTCGCAGGCACGAGCGCGAGTGTACGGCGGCGGTCGCTAGCGGCGATGCCGCTTCGGCTTGCGCGGTCCGGCCGGCCTCCATTGCACGCCGCCGTCCGTCGTGCGAACGAGCACCGACTGGAACCGCTGCCGGGCACCGCTCGCGAAGATCGCCCACCCTTCGCTCGGCGAGGTGAACTCGATCTGCGAGATCGACCAACCTCGCGGAAGGTCCGCGGGCCGCG